>CAYIDE010000051.1:0-6922 GCA_964362065.1 Candidatus Woesearchaeota archaeon
CAGATTTGCCCGAAGGGCAAACCTTTAGGGTGCGGAGGGTGTCATTTTTTTATATAGGGAGATTATAAAAAATGGCAAAAACTAGCGATATAATTTTATTATGTGTGCTCATTGTTTTAACAATAAGCATGAGCAGTGTTTTGATAGCTGCGCTTTCAAGCAGGGGAGAGAGTTCTGTAAATTCTCAAGGGGAATTAAGAGTTACTGAACTGAGTGATCATGCATTAATAATTACAGAAGATGAAGATTCTGAAGAGGAAGATAAAGAAATGGAAATACAAGTTACTGGAACTGCTCTTGAAAAAGCCAGCGCAGCCGCATTGGCTTATATAGGAGAAGGAAGAGTTACAGATTCAGAGGTAGGAGATGAAGAGGGCTCTTATGAGATTGAAATAACTTTGGATAATGGAGATGAAGTGGATGTTCATCTCGATGAAGAGTTTAATGTATTGAGTACTGATGAAGACGAAGATGATGATTAAAAATCAGTAAATAATTAGAGTTTAAAAGGTTTATTGAAATTTTCGGTAATGAAATTTTATTAGGCAAGTATTTATAACTCTTTTTTTAAGAAAATACGTGGGATTTAAAATTATTGCCAAAGATGCAAATAGCAAAGCGAGAACTGGTCTCTTAGAAGTAAAGGGAAAAGAGATAGAGACTCCATTTTTCATGCCAGTTGCAACCAAAAGCTCTGTAAAATATATTTCATCTGAAGACTTGGAGAGCATGGGGGCAAAGGCAGTTATTTGTAATTCCTTTGTTCTTTTTTTCAGGCCTGGAGATGAAGTTATGAAAAAAATTGGAGGAATAGGAAAATTTATGTCTTTTCCAGGTATTGTTTTTACTGATTCCGGAGGATTTCAGATGTATTCAGAATATCTTTACTTAGGTTCGGACAATGAAGGAATCTTATTTAGGAATCCTTTTTCAGGTGAGAAAGTGAAAATTAGTCCTGAAAAAGCTATTGAGATACAAACCTCTCTTGGTGGAGATGTTGCAATGTGCTTAGATAGCATGCCACTTATAGAAGAAACTAGAAAAGGCGTTGAAGAAGCAGTTTATTATACAAAAAAATGGGCAGAAAGATGCAAATTACATCATTCAAAAATACGCACAAAAACTGAAAAAGAAAATAGGCAATTGCTTTTTGGGATAATACAAGGAGGAATTTATCCTGATTTACGAGAAAAAAGTACAAAAGAAATTAGTGCTATAGATTTTGACGGTTATGCAATAGGTGGGCTTGCATTAGGAGAAACTAAAGAGCAAGAATATTCCATGATAAAAGTTGTCAAATCATTTATACCAGAAGAGAAGCCTGTTTATTTAATGGGGGCAGGTGACCCATTGGAATTGCTGGAAGCAATAAGCATGGGTTGTGATATGTTTGATTCTAGATATCCTACCCAAAATGCCAGAAGAGGTTCATTGTTTTCCTTAAATGGAAGGATAAATATAAGGAGCGCCAGATATAAGGAAGATAAGAGTGGAATTGACCCAGAATGCAATTGCTTTGTATGCAGGAATTATTCCAGGTCATATATAAGACATGTTTTGTCGCAAGATGAAGGAAACGGACTTAGGCTTGCAAGTTTTCATAATCTTTATTTCTTGCAGAGATTGATGGAAAAGGCAAGAGAATCCATTAAAGAAGGAAAATTTTCGGAGTTTAAGGAAAAATTTACGAAGAATTATGGAAATTAAGATTTATACGTCCACCCTACCTATGAAATTTTCTGTTAAGTGGACGTAATTTTAAGTCAGCTGTGATTAGTAATTTTGATTCTAATATGAGAAACTACATTTTAATCATTAATAAGAAGGCAAAGTAAGTTAATTTGAAAAAAGTGATTACTTTCTTTTGATGAAAAAATTTGCATAAAGTATTTAAATGTCTATATTATTTAGAAAAAATATGGGAAGTGTAAAAGACTTAACTGTGATAGTTCCTCCTACTGAACAAAGTCTGGGAAGTGGGATTTTTGATTTTTCTGATAGATATTCTATTTTTGATTGGGGTGAAATGCCTGACCATATACCTAATAAAGGCTCTGCTTTGCTCCTGATGGCAGCATGGAATTTTGAAGAATTGCAAAGGCAAGGAGTACAAACACACTATATAGGGATAAGAAATAGTGAAAATAAAAGCACCACTATCAGAAAACTAAAGGAACCAACAACAAAAATTGAAGTAAGTTTATCTAGAGTTATTGAGCCAATTTTTAAAGATGGTGAGTATGATTATAGTTACTTTATCAATGGACGAGATGTGATTAATAATTTTATTGTGCCGTTAGAGGTAATTTATAGAAATGGTGCACCAAAAGGAAGTTCATTATTTAAGACAATAAATGAAATGGAAAGACTAGGGGAAACTGAAAAATTGAAGAGCTTTTTCTCTAAATATGGTTTAACTGATACACCTCAGCCAGGACAGGTTTTTACTAAAACAGGATATGACTTTACAACAAAATTTGAACCTAGTGATAGAAGAGTTTCTGATGAGACAGCTTACACCATCTCAGGCTTGCTTCCTGAACAGTTTAAAGAATTACAAGAAGTAAGAAATACGGCTGTAAAAGTAGTAAGAAAGAGATCCAGTCAAGTTGGTCTCATTGACTTTGATGGTAAACATGAATATAGATTATTTGATGGGCAAGTCTCAATTGCAGATGTTTTTGGAACTCTTGATGAAAACAGGTTTATGATTCAACTGCATGGAAAGCAAGTTCAAGTAAGCAAGGAATTTTTAAGACAATATCATAAGAAACATCAAAAAGATTGGTATGAAGAAACTGAAAGAGCTAAACAGGAAGCTAAACAAAAAAGTGTGGAAGACTGGACATCTCTTTCCCGCATCAAGCCCCAGCCCCTTCCCCCAGCATTGGTTTCTCTTGTTGGAGAGATGTATGCATCAGCAAGCGACCGTTATACTAGCTCAGGACTATTCAAAAAGGCTCGGGCTTTGGAACAGGTCATGGAGGATTTAATGCTCTATATGGAGTAAAATGGCTGAAAGAAAAACACAACCAAAACCTAGATTTCCGCAAGGTTACGAGGAAGATCCCTCAACTTTAACTGCCGGAAGATACGGGACAAAGGAAATGGTAGAGATTTGGGGTCCTGAAAAAACTTTTGAATATATTTTAAGAGTACAAGGACAGGCAGCTTTGACTCTATCATTTTTACATTCTGATGTAATATCTTCTGATATTGCAAGAGAAATTTATGAAAAAGCAAATTTAAAATATGTATCTGCTGCAAGAATAAGAGAACTTGAAAAGAAAAAAGGACATGATGTAATAGCAATTAATATTGCTCTTGAAGAAGTAGTTAGTGAAGGTGCGAAGCCGCATGTTGGCCAACTCAAAACCAGTGCAGATGCTACACAACCTGCAAAGGCATTACAATTAAAAAATTCTTTAGAAGTAATTGCAGACTCTGCAGAGAACTTATGCGACATCTTGGTTGAAAAAGCATTGGAGTGGAAAAATATTCCTCATATGGACGGCACTCATTTATATGATGCATTACCAACAGTTGCCGGCAGACCATTAGTACATTATGTAGAAATGTTGCAAACAGGCTTAGAACTATTAAATTTTGTTTACACACACTCTATAATTGGTAAATGGGCAGATGCTACTGGAAATCATCATTCTGCTGCAGCTTTAGGTATAAATGGTATAGAATTGCAAAGAGTATATTGTAATAGGTTAGGAATAGGTTATATGGATGCTCCTGCACAAGTTCCTGGTTTAGAATTTGAAGCAGATATTATTTATTCTATTTCTAGACTTGCTGAAACTATGAATAATATAGCTCGTTATATTGCTTGGGGGAGAAGTGATGATGTTAATATATTTGTTAATGCAAATCCTAAAAGGAAGAAAGGATCGGCAGCAATGCCCCACAAAGATGCAAAAAATGGTAATCCTGACGTAGAGGAGCAGTTTATGTCAATCAGAAGGTATTTGATGGGCAATTTAGTTACTTCAATGGCTAACTGCGAAATGCCTTATGCTAGAGACCTATCTGCTTCTGCTAACATGAGAATTAATTTTGAGGATAGTTTTAAATTTTTAGATCATGGAATACGGAATCTTGCTAATACTGTGTATTGGATTGGTTTACGAGAAGAAAGAAGTAAGGAAAGAGTATTAAGAAGTTATGGTGCAGTCACATCCGAACAAGTTCTTGCTTACCTTACAGACAAAAGAAAAACTCCTTATCCTCTCCCTGCTCTGTCCAGAAGCGAAGCCCATGATATTTTAGGAAAACTTGCAACTTATGCATGGGAAAATAAAACACCCTTTGGAGAGGTATTACGAAAAACTCCGGAGGTGTCATTAAGATTATCGAATGAAACTATAGAAAAAATAACAAATCCTTTGGAATATATTGGACAATCAAAAGAAATAATTGACATTGTTGCCAATAAATATTACAGGAAAAAAACCCTTTAGAAATTCATTTTTCAAAGGAAGGAAAACCTTTATTACCTCTTTTTCCATATAGATTTAATATGGCAGATTCATACAAATATATTTATGAGAATAATCGTGATAGGCAGATAAAATTTCTTTTGATTTTTATAAGCGGGATATTGTTCATTGGCGCAGCTTGGTTTTCACTCTTTTCCCTAATTCAAAGCGATACTTCATCCCAAAATTTTTTCCTCTCTGTATATAAATTTCTCAAAGACCAGATAAAAACATTTACTTTATCTGGACTTTTTTTCTCTGGATTTTTGGGGAGTTTATTTTTCTCCTTCTTCCCCTTAGAAATTTCATTCTATTATGGCCTCTTAAAAGACAATCCACCATTTCTATCTCTTTTGTTTATCATGGCTGGGCTTCTTCCTGCGGAAATTTTTAATTATGTAGCTGGGAAAAAACTGAGCAATTTTATGCTTTATTTTGTATCTCTTAAAAAGGTATACGCGACCAAGCGGTTGGTTAATAAATATGGCGGTTATGGAATATTTCTATTCAACCTAATACCTATTTTTCCATCACCCCTTCTTACTTTTGCTCTTGGCATAACTAAATATAATTCAACCCGTTTATTTATCATTCTGATTATTGCTGATATTTTAAAATTTGCGGCGATTATTATGTTCTTTTCATATGCGAGACATATTTTAGAAACCTTTTTATAATCCCAATCATTTTGTATAATATGACATTAGAACAATGGTCAGAGAAGTCTTCCCCCTCTTCAACATTTAGCGCACAAGATATGAGAGGTGTTTCCATACTCTCTTCACGAGGTGTCTTATTGGGAAAAGTTGCAAAAGTGCAGATACATTTACGTTCATTCAAATGTATGGGCATAATTGCTCATCTTAAATTATCAGGACGCTTGGTTTATTTTGGGATTGATTATATTAAGACATTCTCTCCACAAGGAGTAATCCTTTCTATTGAGCCAGCGTATTTATTATTAAGAAGAAGAGTCATAACTGCAGATGGGAAAGTTCTAGGAAGAGTTAAGGAAGTTAGACGCATAGGTACAACGAATCAAATTAAAGAATTAGTTGTAAAGGCATTATTTCGTGCTCCGAGGATAATTGCTTCTGAAGATATCAGTTCTTTAGCTCAATCTATAATTCTAAAGGAACAGTATCATGATAAGTAAATCTTCATCTGCAACTGTATTTACCAATACGATAACTTCTGATGATATTTTGGGCAAGGAAGTTATAGATAGTGAGGGCGCTTTTCTGGGGATAGTAGAAAAAATACATTTTACTGCTAAGGTAGAACTTGTTGGTATCAGCATTGATAGAGGATTCTTGAAAAAGGGCTTTTCTATTGGTATTGGGTACATTAATCGGGTTACTCCATATGCTCTTTTTCTGAATATAAGGCCATCTTTTCTTCTCAAAGGCATGCAAGTATTTGATAACGAAGGAGCTAATGTTGGAGTTGTTCAAGAAGTTGTTCTGCGAGAAGGCACTAATGCATTAGATTTTGTATTTGTAAGAATTGGTTTGGGTAAAAGGATTCGCATTCAGGAGCAGCTTATTAATGAGATTGGTGAGGGAGTTTTTCTGAATCAATCTAAGAGTGCTCTTATGGCTTCTTTAAGTAATTCAGAAGAGCAGGGCTAATAAGGATACCTTTGCCTTTGCGAATATAACGATATGGCAAAATAGTAGATTCAACACTATTTATTTTTATCTCTGGAGAATCTTGGAACTTCAAATCATGAAGGGAGCTCCCATCAATTATTTTTTTAGCTACATACACGGCAGTATCAGTACTCATCTGCTTCTTACCCAGATGATATTTTTTAATTTCGGGAAGAAAAGAACTTAATTCTCTTGCTGTTCTTTTCTTGCTGGGAAAAGAGCCGAGAATACCTCCAATTATAATGTACTTATAGAGCTTTGCCTTTTGCGGATTAAAAAGAGATTTAGCTTCGGGATCCAGAATGCAGGCTTTTTCTAAGCTTAAATTTTTAACTGACTGCGTCAGAATCTTTCCAAATTTTTCAAGTTTTTTGCGGTCTTTTTTCTTAATATTAGTGAGCCAGAGATTATTTTTTCCCATGATTTTAGAAATATGCTTGTATTCAATTAGACACCATTCGAACAGCTCTGGCTCAAGGTGTTCTATGATTAATATTGGTTTTTCAGAAATCATTAAATGCTATATTTATGATTATTATTCATCCATATTTTCATAAATTGGTTCATTATCATTTGGCTGAGAAACTGAAATCATGCCCAAAATAGATGGTAATTTGCTGCTTTCTTCCTGAAGATGGTCAAGCTCATCCTTGACTAATTTAGCCAGACCAAAATAGGAACTTTTGAGATATTTTTTAACTATCATTCCTCCTAACTCTAAATCTCTGAAAAAGTGAAGCTCCCCACGGCAAGACCGTGGGGCATCTAGAAATCAGTCAGGCG
>CAYIDE010000052.1:0-6350 GCA_964362065.1 Candidatus Woesearchaeota archaeon
CTAGTTCTTTCAAATGCTTTTTCAATTCAGCAGTTTTCTCAAAATATAATTTTTCCATATTCTTTATCTTAGGGGTGTTTTTTTAACGAGTTGAAGCTTTAAAAAAGTTATAGCAATTTAAGTGCGAAGGGAATACCCTGTACTGAACCTATACATCCCCCATCGATGATTTTAGCTTTTAAAGCTGCAGCAATTGCTTTTTCACCGGCAATATTAAATGTAGCATCTTCTTTTGCTTGCTCCTGCATGATTTCTATAAGCTCATTTTCATCTATTTTCTCACCGCGATAAAAATTTTCTCTGATATCAAGCTGGAGCTTACCTTCCTCAAACTTTTTTCCTAGAATATTGGCATCGCACAGAGCAATGACTGTTCTGTATGAGGAATGAATCTTAATATATATGGACATGATGGTTTAGGGTAATGAAGGATTATAAAATTAACTATATTTTTAAATTATCAACATGTTCAGATAAAGCTCATTTTCCGATAATCTAAATTTGTTCTTTGATCTGTGTAAGAGACCAAATAGAGATTAGATTAAGTCTTAGGTTGATGATGTTATTATCTACTTTGTTTCCAATTTTTAATCAATTCTTTCCAGTAGAAAAATCCGACAACAGGAAACAATATTGCAGTAATCATACCAGGATAATAATGCCAAGATATCAGAGTTTTAATCAAATGATGTAGTTCAAAAACAAAAATAAACCCTATGAATGCTAGCAATTTGAGTAAAAATTTTCTACTAAGAATAAAATAGGAAACTATTAAGAGAATCCAAATCATTATTTGAAACAAAAGAAAAGTTGCTTGGAATACACCCATACTTTCAAATGATTGAAATACAAAATAAAAAATTGGATCTACATTATAGAAACCAGTAAAATATTCTTCAAGTCCATGAGCTATAAAGATAGGGATAGAAATAAGGAAAAGATTTTGTAACTTTTTTGAGATCATAACCATAGTTTAGAATGGCTTATTTATAAAATATCCTATTGCCTGACGCCAACTTTACAGCTCACTATATTTTGATTTTAATCGGCGATTTGGCTCCGCAAGCAAGGCAATGTTTGTATTTTATTCCTTTTTCTGTTATTATTTCTGTGTCTGGCTTTTTACAGACAGGGCAGATAATTGCTTCTTTTGCATAGAGCTGAATTTTTTCATTAACTATGGCTGAATTAAGTTTGCGATTGAGAATGAGCCTTTCATTGCTGATTTTTCCAGGTGTTGCCAACTCTTTCTGCAAAAATTTTGTAAGGTTTTCAACTGGTCTGCGAAGGTAATTTGCTATTTGTGAAATATTAGTAATGATAGTATTATTGCCTTCAATTTGCCCTATAACTAAAGGTATTTCAAATCTGTCTGTTGCAGATGAAACTACTTTTACTTTTGCATATGCTTTGTCTAAAAGCTGTTCATAGGATTCCATAACTTTTGTGAGCAGAGAGGATTTATAAAGCTGTTTACTCTCCCGCTATTATGAAAGAGAAAAAAACAAAAAAGGGAGCAAAAGTATTAGCTTTGACTATATTATTAGGAGTATTTATCTCTACAATGCTTACTATTTTTATTAATTTAGCAGTTAGTTATTCTTATCCTGGACCAGAATATGAAGATTACTGCTCTAATGGCAATAGAGGGATTTATCCTGTTAAAGTAGGATATGAATATTCGGCAAATTGCACATTTTCAAAAACCCTGCAGGAACAGCAGGATGCGTGCTATGAAGAGCAAGGACAGCCTGTTTTTGAGTATGATGACAAAGGATGCTCTGTCACTTTGAAAGAATGCGACTTATGCAATAAAGAATATAATGATGATCTGGAAATTTATAATAGAAAAGTTTTCTTTATCTTTGCGATTGTAGGATTCGCATTGATTGTTTTTGGGTTGTTTAATTCTGCTTTGCTATTGCAGATTGTTAGTCTGCCTGCAGGAGCTTTTTTGGTTATTGAAGCAGCGGTTAAGAATTTTGATGATAAACTAGCTGTCATTATTACATTTGGACTGCTCATTATTGCGGCATTATATCTTTCTTTGAGAAAGTTAAAGTTGAAGTAAATTAGAAAGATACTTAAATACATTAAAATCTGGATATTTATGTACGGAAGTTTTAATGTTTTAAATAAGAATCATCCTGTAAAGGGTTTGAAGAGTGAGGATTATTCATTAGTTAGAGAAAAAAATGGGGCAATCTGCCTTGTTGTTGCAGATGGAGTAACTAGAGATCCTTTGCCAATCTTGCCTGACAAGAAAACTGTTAGAGGAGCTGAGATATGGGCTCAAAAATATAATGCAAAGCCATCAAGATATGCAAGTGAGATTGCGTGCGAACTTTTCTCAAATTCAATATTAAAAGGAATTGTTAGCCATATTAACGAGGCGTCTATTTATGATGCTGTTTGGGAGGTTAATGAAGCTATTGGAAAGTACAATAAAAAACATTTTCCTTTTCCTGATTATTTAGTTAATGATGAGGCGGCATGCCAGCTTGCATGCGCAGTCATTTCTAATACCTCTTTGTTTTACGGCTTTCTTTGTGCAGCAGGAATTGCTGTTATTAATAATAAAGGGAAATTAGTTCATAAGACTCCTGATGAATATTGGTCTAATGATGCTGATAGGCATGCTTTTCTCAAAAGAGCAGGTCTTTCATTATTTTCTGGAGCCCATGGAGTCTGGGAAGAGCCTGAAACAAGGTTTATTTTGAGGAGCTTTTATAGGAATACCCAAAGACCTGGAAGTTATGGTGTACTAACTGGAGATCCTACCGCTGTTGAGAAATTTTTTCGAACAGGAAGATATATTTTGAATCAGGGTGATACTGTAGTTGTGTATACTGACGGTGCTGCGGAATTAATTTTTAAAAATCATCTTAAATCTTCAGCCACTTTAAAAGAAGAAGTAGTTTATTTATTTAGAAATCATGATTTTAAAGGGCTTGAAGAGTACCTTCAATTGAATGTAAAATCTGAAGGAACACTGGCATATTATGCTGTTAAGAAAAATTAACAATACGGAACAGAAGTTTTTCTATAGGTATCGTATTGGATCTATAGAACAATTGCAAAAAGGCAACCTTTCGAGAACAATTATTCCAGAGCGTGATTTTCGCTCAGTTTTTTCCAAGCTAGAAAATAATTTAAGATTATCAAATGTTCTTGGAGTTTATCAAACGCATGAACCAGTGAATGAAACTTCCCAATATATGGAGGAACTATTAGATGTTAAAATTTTAAAGGATCGCACTATACAAAATGCTCTTTTGTCTAGATATGATATTTTAGATGATATTGATCCTGATTTGGTGCATATTTCTTTTAATCCTGCAAAAAGTGATAAGGAATTTATTGAAACTCTGCTTTATGATCCTTTTAATAGGATAAAAATATCTGCTTATAGAGAGTTACCTAATTTTTATGAAAAGAGAAGCGGGGGCGTTTTTAAGCTTATAGAAAAACAATTTGAATTACAATTCGGCAGGAGCATTTATGCCCTGACACCTAATGAGATTAAGGAACAATTTAGTTCTGAAGTACGTTTTGATTCTTTTCTTAGCTTAAAACCTGAAGCCATTAATCTTTATGAACATTTAAAGAAATTTGGATTAACAAGAGAAGAATATTTTTTAATGTCGGATTTTGAATTATAATAGATTTTTATTTTTAAAGTTTTTTCTTATTTGGTAACTACTTTTAAATAACATTAATAGAAAGATTTAAAAAGGTTTGATAAGTTGATATTTTATGATAGGAAGTTTTAGAGTAGAAAATTGGAAGCATAGCTTTATGAGGCATCCTGCAGAAGACTTTTACAAGGCAATTGAGAGTAATACAAAAAGTATTGGGGTTGTCGTTGATGGAGTGACTTGCGATCCATTTAAGCAGTTGCCTCCCATGACTGGGATGATTGGGCCCGTTGGTAATTTTATTTTCTCATTTGCTTATCCTAGACCAAGCAGAGTACAGGAAGTTTCAGATTTAGCTCTTTCAAGATTGATACATGGTTTAAATTACAAAGATTTAGAGAATATGGATTCAATTAAAGATATATTTGAAGATGCAAATGAATCTATCCGTATTAAGAATTGTTATGATGGAATCTTTCCTGAAACAAATGATTATTTGAAAAATTGGTATGCTGGATGTGTTGCATCTGCATTTTTACATGATAAGATAGAGAGGACAATGTACTATAATTATATTGCAGATTGCGGAGTTGCAATTTTTAGAAAATTAGACTTTTTTTGGATGACTGAAGACCAGGGGCCCAGAAAGTTTGAAAAAGAAAGGCAGGAAGTTTTAAAACAATTCGGATTAAAATGGGAGATGCCTAAATGCAGGAGATTAATAAGAAGGGATTACATTAACCATCCTTCTCAAAAATATTCTTATGGTGTTTTGAATGGCCAACCAGAAGCAATGCATTATGTTAGCTCTGGAAAATTGGATACAGAGCCAGGAGATATTTTGTTAGCTTATACAGATGGAGTTGCTGATACTCTTAAAAGCGGAGAAGCATTAGATTTTTTAAGACATAGTAATTTTTCAGGTCTCCAGAAATTGTGCCAGAAAAATGTTCAGCATGAAGGTGCATTGGTTTATGAACACTCCACTGATGCAGAAAAGAAATTTTTAAAAAAAGCATTTGAAAACTTAAATAGAGAACATTTGAATGTAAATTGTAATTATTAATGATTGAATTTCAGATTTATTACAGTAATACTCTATCAAGATTGCTCATGATGTTATCCAAATAATTTTTTCTACAACCTAAAAGCTCTTTGTGGAGTTCTTCACATTTTATCCTAGCCAGCGCAATTTTCCAGGTCGAGGTTCAAAAGCATTACCATCTTGGATGAGCTTTTTTATTTCGCCATTTATGTGTTCTGTTGGCTCATGAAGCTCTAAAATGAGAGATTCTATATCTAAACCGCCGTCTTTTTCCGCATCTTTTAATCTTTGAATTATTTTTTCTTTTAATGCAAAACTGAAGTCCTTGCTTTGATGTTTAGATTGCTCTGATTCAACCTCATATTTTCGTACAAGAAGATAAAGCGGATCTTTCTTTTTTATTATTTCAGGAGTTATGTAGAGCTCATTGTTCCAAGAGCGTAAAAGTCCGATAATTAGAAGGGTATCGCCCTGATTTAGCAAAGAGAATTTTTCAGTGTCTTCTCCGAAGGTTTTTACTCTAATCTGTCCGGTGCCATCATCTAAAGTAATAGAAGCATATTTTTTTTCACCTTCTTGCAAATATTTTTCAATAACGTTTGCTACGAGATTGATACGAATTATTTGTTTGTCATTTAGGTCAAGGTGCTTAAAACGGTCGGTTTCTATTACTGGTTTTCCTAATAGGATATTACCAATACGAAGCTTATATGCAATGTTTCTTTTGGGGACGGTATTTTCCATGCGATTGTCTGTTATATTAGTTTTTAAGCTTATAGTTTCTGGATAAAACCTTTTTTAGGTTCAAATATAAATGATGAATTTATGAGTTGGGTAAGCGCATCTTCTAATTCTACGGAAGAGAGCTTTCCTTCAACTGTTTTCTGGAGTTCTTCAAGAGGGATGAGCTTTCCTAATCGCGATTCTAATTGTGCAAGCGCTTCTCGAACGAGCAGTATCTTTCCTCTTTTAGATGAAGTAATGCCAGTGGTTACTCTATCTATATCAAAGGTCTTTGTTTCTTCATCATAACCTACTTGCATCAATGAGACTTTGAGAATATCAATTGCCTTTTTGGCGTCAGCTCTTTTTACTTCGTTTCGCAAGTGCAATTTTGCATGCGCTTCTGAAAGCCGAATTATTCCTTCCAGCTGCCTTGCAGTAATTGGTATGGGCTTTATTCCAGAATCAAAGCTGACAGATTGATTTCTTAGGCGGACATAGAATTCTTTTATTTCTTCAATAGCTTCATCAGTTAATTTTGGTTTGCATTTCTGTTTTGCATAGGAAATAAATTTTTTGAGAATTTTTGGTTCTATGATATTTCTAATAACTTCCTGCTTATGCTCCTGTAGGACATGGGCTGCAATAGCCTCATCCTGAACTTTGTTTGGGAGGTCTTTGATGACAAAGATAACGTCAAATCTGCTGAGCAACGCTGGAGAGATATCTATTTGTTGGGGAATAGGAGTGTATGGATCAAACCGCCCTAATTTTGGATTTCCAGCAGCAAGCACTGTTGTTTCTGCTCGTAGAGTTGCGTGAATGTTTGCTTTTGAGATGCTGATAGTTTGCTGCTCGAGCGCCTCGTGCATTGTACTTCTATCCTGCTCGTTCATTTTTTCTATTTCATCTATCGCAACAATGCCTTTGTTACTTAAGACCAT
>CAYIDE010000053.1:0-6279 GCA_964362065.1 Candidatus Woesearchaeota archaeon
CCTTAATCTGCTTAGTATCCACATGAACCTTGCCAGTTTTAGCGCATTTAAGCTGAATGGCCTGCTGAGCATTAGACAATCTTCCTTCTGGGACATCCTTTAATTCATGTATGCCCTCATCAAATAATACCCTATTCTTTCTTCCATTATACAGATGGAAGACATGATGCTCTGGCAGGAAATCCCAGCATCTATCTTTTATTAAACATTCCTTAGGCTGAGTGCAATAGTTTTTCTCTGCAGTATTTGGAAAGGTAGGGGATTGAACAATACTCCACAGAAATTCAATATTCTCCGGCACTTCAACCATAATTTTATCAATATCTTCGGTTAAATCTTCCTGTACTAAGAGTTTCTCAAGGTCTACTTCTCCACTTCTGACATATTGATTATTAAGGTGCATCAGAAAGCATTTTCTAATCCTTAATCCTGCTTTTTCATATACATAGCGCTGGAAAGCTAAATCTGGATAATGTTTCTTCTTATCCACGCTGGAAGAACTTTTGACTTCAATAACATCCCATTCATCTTTACCTACGGGAACAAGAATATCTGCTCTTCCGTATAGATTGTCTACTTGCAGGGCTGCTTCAAAGAGAATCTTTCTTTTTGGAAGAAGCTTTTTGGTCTCCTCTAGGTTTTTAGTATAGTTTTCTGTCTTTATATCTATCCCTTCCGGGAAGAGCTTCTTGGCGAGATTTCCAACTATATTCCCCTGTTCAAATCTACGAAGAACTCCCGGCGGATGAGGTGGAATATTCTCTTTATCATGATACCTCATCCATAAGTGGCCAGGACATTCCATGCCGGTGGTGTAATCGGATTTGGAGAGCGGTTTCATTCTGGTATATATTGCTGGAAATCTTTATAAGAATTGCCCAACAAAACATTTATATATCAATTGATATATTGAATATTCATGCAAACCTTAGAAAATCCTTTTAGACGTTCCCCTACCTTAGATACCGTGCTCATGGTAGAAAGATTCATTGAAGAGCATAGCGGAGAGTATAGCAGAACTGAATTATGGAGATATCTGCCCAAGAAAGTGATGTGGCAGACTTTTTTAGTCATTCTAGAATACTTGCAAAGTATTAACAAGATAGCCTTTGACAAGGAAGATAAAGTAGCTTACATCTGGAATCCGAATCTAGCTAAAATGCTCAGAAAAAGGAAAGAAATTACACTATGACCATTCACCTCAAATCTAGAAATATTTATAAGAAAGTGTTCTAAAAGCAATCTGAAATGCAGAAGATAACTGCTCAAGATGTAAAGATTGCACGAATAAGTGAAACTCATAAAATAAAAGAATTCAAATCATACGAACAAGAATTAGTCAAATTTTTAGTCGAAGATGCCTTAAATAACCAAGATCACAAGATTTCTGTAACTTATTTATGGTTCTTAAATAGCGGTGAGTTAGTAGGATATGTCACGCTTCTCAATGATCGCATCAACCTTGAAGGAGATTTGAAAACTTTTTTCAGAATAAAAGGAATACAATATCATTCGCTTCCGGCATTAAAGATAGGCAGGCTTTGTGTAGATGATCGCTATTTGCGCAGAGGTATAGGAACAATGATGGTTGATTTTTCTATCAAAATAGCCTTCAATATTTTTAAAGAATATTCTGGATGTAGATTTGTAGTATTAGATTCTAAGAGAAATGCCTCTCATAATCCTATTCATTTTTATAATAAATTAGGTTTTCAAGAATTGAAAGAACGCAAAAAAGGAGCAACTCCTATGTATTTTGATTTAGCTAACAACTTTAAATTTAGTGTTTAATGCTCTTTTAATGGTGGCAACACGGCGTGGATTCGGAGTTCTTTCTTCTTTAATCATATTTTTAACGAATCGTACCGCATCCGCCCCTCTAAGGGTGGGGGTTGCTCCGATTGGTTTCGCCATATTTATGGTAAAATTGGTTAAAAGTTATTAAGTTTTTGTATTTTTGCGCAAGAATTGAGTCCTGATAGTGAACTAATAAGGTGTTCGTTTTTGCACCTTTTTTTCCATAAGATTAGCTAAGGATCTACCAAACATAACTGCACCTAAACCAAATACAAGGAAAGAAGAAGTTAAGTTAATAGTACCATAAAGTAAGATTATTGAAGCACAGATTAAAGTAAGGAAATTTGCTTTCATTCTAAATTTCCTTTTTTTACGTTCATTATTAGAATGCATAATCCTCAGGGCTTGAATTGAAGAAGATATAACAATTACTGTTAAAAGAATTCCAAGAGATAATTCTGCTAGGGTTATTTGTCTTTCAATAAAGACAAAGACCATATAAGCTAATATGCTGACAACGGATAATGGTACTAATATGAGTACAATCTGCTTCAGTTTTAATATTTCTTCAGTCATTTTCTAAACACCAAATTTAACTCCGGAGCATAGTCGTTGAGCAAATATTATCAATTATCTGAAAATATTAATTTTTTTATTTCTTTTTATATTCCCCTTTCTTTTCGGCGACGGCAAAGTTCTGTGAATCCTCGACTACGGCATAATCAGAAAGGGTAGACTTCTTCTTTTTTGTTTTTAAATATTCATAATATACTAAATCAAATAATGCGGATTTCAATTTTGTTCTTAATTTGTCATTATCAACTAACTTTTTGTAAAACTTCATATTGCTATTCAATAAATCAGTCATCTCTTGATTGAAATATTTGTCAAAGACAGCTTTAACATTCTCCTTAGAATTATGTTCCATCTTATTTAGAAGCTCTTTATTTTGAAGCATATTATCTTTAACTCTACCTAAGAAAACTTTGTCCTCATCGCTGAAGTCAGTTCCAAAAGCATCATTTAATTCTTTAAGAATCTTAGAAAGTTTAATATTAATATCAGGGGAAAATTCGCCAACTCCTGCACTGATAGGTTTAAGTTCTCCCTCTGCTTGAAGTTTGATTTCTGTCTCTCCTTTATTTACTATTTTATATGAATCCATATCCACATCTTCCAATATATTGAATGGCAACGGATTGTTTATTGTTGGTAATTTCTTTGTCAAGAATTTATTGAAAATATACATTTTTTCTAGACTGACATCTGAGAATGGAATGAGCTGTGATAAAAATGAATAAATGTTTTGATATCTTTTTTGAGTTTTCTTAAATTCTACCTGCTCTTTAAGATTTTTCTTCCTAAATTCTTCTACGACGGGATTTAAGATATTATGTAGTTTAGGCTGTGATTCTCCTTTTTTCCATGCCTTAACAAAAGCACCAATATCTGTTTTATCAAAAACCTGGTAATCAAGCAGTTTTTCCTCTAACTCATATAACTTATGAGGGTCGGTTGCTTCTTTGAGGAATGTTGCTTCATAATATGGCTGAAATGCTTTTTCTATTACTTCAGTCATATTGGCAAAGTCAAGTATTAATGTATCGGTTTTATTAGGCGGAAGAATCCTATTTATTCTGCTTAATGTTTGCACGGCAGTTATTCCATTTAGCATCTTATCTACATACATGGTATGGAGTAATGGCTGGTCGAATCCTGTTTGGTATTTGTTCGCCACAATCAATATTCTATATGGGTCTTCTTCAAAAGCATTTTCAATAGTCTTTTTTGTTGATAAATCATTCATAGAGTTTTCAGTATATTCCTGCTCATCATGTTTTACAACACCAGTAAATGCAACAAGAGTTTTTATTGGATAATTATTCTCTTTTATTGCCTTGTCAAATGCTTTTTTATACAGAACTGCATGAAGCCTAGACCTTGTTACAACCATTGCCCGTGCTTTGCCTTTGATTTTATGGACTGTCGAACTCATAAAATGGTCAAGCATGATTTCAGTCTTTCTCATTATTGCGTGAGGATGCTTTTCAACAAAATTTCTCAAAAGTTTTTTTGCCTTTTTCTCATCATATTCAGGATCATCCTGTATTCTTTTGACTAATTTGAAATATGTTGCATAAGTCAAATAATGCTTTAAAACATCCAAGATAAAGCCTTCTTCTATTGCCTGTTTCATTGAATAAGTATGGAATGGATGAAATTCTCCCCTCTCATCCTTTGTCCCAAACATTTCTAAAGTCTTATTCTTTGGTGTTGCAGTAAATGCAAAAAAACTGATGTTTTTTAGATTTCTATAAGACTCGACTTCATTTAATATCTCTTCTTCAACTTCCTCATCAATGTCCTTTTCAATCGCTTCTGCTTCTTCCAAGCTGTTTGTGCTTAAAATCTGTTTAAGCTTCCTTGCCATAGTGCCTGTTTGCGAGGAATGGGCTTCATCAACAATTACCGCATAATTTCTCTTTGGCAAATCCTTTAATTCTTCAAGAATATGTGGGAATTTCTGCAATGTTGTTACAACAATATTGCTTCCTGTCTTTAATGCCTCTTTTAAATCGTGAGAAGTCTTTTTCTCGTCAATAATTTCCACAATTCCTTTTACTTTCTCAATAGCCTGAACTTGCCTTTGAAGTTGTTTATCTATTACTTTTCTGTCAGATATGACAATAACCATGTCATAAATTCTCTCATCTTCTTTGTTGAACTTATTGATTAATCCATGAGAAAGCCAAGCGATAGTCTTTGTTTTTCCTGAACCTGCACTATGCTCCACAAGATAATTTTTATGCGGTTTAGCATCTGCTAGTAGAAGATTAACACATTCTAATTGATGGTATCTTGGAAATATTGGAAATTCGTTTTCTTCCTCTTTTTCCATATACACAAAATTATTGATTAATCTTGAAAGCTTATTTATCTGCAAGATGTCATTGTATATGTAAGATGTTTTATAATCATTTTGAACCGTAGGGTTTTCAATGTCTTTGTTAAATGGTAGGAATTTTGTTTTCCATGCTTCCAGTTTTGTCGCCATATAGATTTTTTCATCACTCATGGCAAAATGGACAAAACAATTCTGGAATATCTTTTCTCTTGGGTCTCTGTCTTCTTTATACTGCTTTATTGCTTTTTCAACACCCTGCGAAAAAGTATCTTTAAGCTCTATTGTGATTATTGGAAGCCCATTAATGAAAATTACTAAATCAAGCCTGTTGCCCTTTTCTCTATCTTCATATTCTAACTCGTTTATGACTGAAAAGATGTTTTTCTCGAATTTTTCGAATAAGTCCTGATTTTTGTTGTTGTTCGGCTTTGGATAGAATAGCTTGAAGTCGCATCCTGCGTCCTTAAAGCCATTTCTTAGAATATTGATTGTGCCTTTATTGCTTATTTCAGTTATTAATCTGTAAAAGAATTTCTGTTCAGCTTTGTCACCATAGACTCTCTGGAATTTCTTCCATTCTTTTTCTTGCGTGTCTTGGATGAATTTTAATGCCAGTTCAGGATCTAGGCAGGTAGCTTTATTATAGTTCTGCGTTCCTCTTTTCTTATAGCCAGTGCTGACTAAATGAGC
Organism: Candidatus Woesearchaeota archaeon; assembly: GCA_964362065.1. Classification (GTDB taxonomy): domain Archaea; phylum Nanobdellota; class Nanobdellia; order Pacearchaeales; family GW2011-AR1; genus VGKP01. Next base: position 5,393 of record CAYIDE010000053.1, read on the forward strand.
AATAATATCGTTCTGGAATGCCTTTTCTGATGTGTCAGTTGCCATTTTTATCACTCGTAAAACATTTTACTTTTAGATAATTTAAATACAAATTTTTTCTGGATTTTTACTTTTTCTAAATAGCCTAATCTTGTAAGATAAAGTAAATCATTTCTCGCGGTGTCATAGGCAACACCATAAGAAAGCATAATTTCATTTAATACAAATCCTTTTTCTGGTTCTCTGATAAACTCTTTTAATATTTCTGCTTGCCTTAGGTTGATATCTTTAATCTCTTTTATTAACCTCATTGCATCTGCTTGTTCTCTCTGTTTTTTATCGATATGATTCTCCATATCATGAAGCGCTTCTTCAACGCAATTAAGATTATAATCAATAAAATAGGTCAAGTCCTCTTCATCGGTTTCAGTATACAAATAAGCAAGCCCATATTTTACTTTAGATCTAAGAATTATTCTAGAAATTGCCATGAACTCAAAGAGCCAATAGCCTTTCTTAAGCACATACCAATAAAATAATGTTCTAGCTGTTCTGCCATTTCCGTCTTCAAATGGATGGATATATCCCATTAAAAAGTGAATCATAATTCCTTTAATAATTGGGTGGATAAAAGCATCTTCTTCAGAATTAATAAATTCGCATAACTCCTTCATTAATTTGGGAATTTCTTTATAATCTGGGGGACGATGGTACACTTTTTCTGCTGATTGTGGATCACCCACCACAATTTCATTATTTTCTCTGAAACGACCCTCATATTTTTTATCTTTTAATGTGTCTTCAGTTATATTTTTATGCAATTCCAAGATTTTTTCAGGAGTAATTCTGGTTTCCTTTTCTTGAACTATTTTTTGCATTGTTCTAAGATCGGAAGAGCGTCGTGTAGG
>CAYIDE010000054.1:0-6223 GCA_964362065.1 Candidatus Woesearchaeota archaeon
TTGTAGTAGCATATGTCTTTCCGCCATAATCTGTCTCAAAACCAATCCACTTCCAGCTGTTTTGTTCATAATATACTTTCAAATATCCGCTGTCACTATACTGATATGCAAAACTCCAATAACTAACATCATAATCCTTGTCATTCAAATCAAACTCGTTTTCCCCATTGTAAAAAGTTCGCCAAATTTCATTCTCCTCATCGTAATAATCTAATTGATAATCTGTAACATAGGGTATACCCCACCAAAAAGTGATTTGGTCAAATGTTTTTTTTGGAAAAGAAATATCTATGTATGGCCTTTGTGCATCTCCTCTTATCACACATGCCTTATTATACCAAACAGTAAAAGTATAATATGGCGCCCCATTATTATATTTTTGCAAAGACTTGTAAGAACCAACACCATCATTCAATGCATTATATCCAGAAGGGTTGGTACACGTTATTTGAGAAACTGAAACTGTTCCTGCTCTGTATATAAAATTGCTAAATGCTTGTGCTGACGTAACAATGCCATTTTTTCTGCCCTCCTCAAAATCAGAATAAACTGAAAAAGACAGATTTTTCTCATATGCACATTCTCCAGATTGAAGATAAATTGGCTTATCTATTGGGCATCCGCATTGTTCTCTTGAAACTAAAACCCCTCTATTATTACAATATAAAGGTTTTTTATCTGAACACTCTCCAGATAGAGTTCCATCAGAGCATATTGCCTGGCAAGAGCCATCAGTCATACATTTCTTACCCAGCGCGCATCCGCAATCATCTCCTGTTCCAACAATTCTATCACTGCCATAACAATATTGTGTCCTAATAATTCCCTCACTATCCAAAAAATGCGGCTGTTCCAGAAGGCATTGCCCTTCATCAGCTCCCCTTACAAAAGAAAATAATAAAATAATATTACAGAAAATTACAATTATGTAAACACAGCTAAATATCTTCTTTGTTTTTCTGTCAATATAAATCATGGATTTCCTCCTTCGCTAGTGTTTTCTTCCCATGTAGCAATAATCTCGCTGGGAGAGATTTGTTGAACTTCTAAATCTAAAGACTTGTTAGAGAAAGAAAATAAAGACTTTGTTGTCGCATTTGTAATGTTTGAACCTGCTGAAACTCCAGTAGCATTGAATACGAAAAGTGTATAGAAATATTGAGTTGACTGCAAAAGATTCCTGTCTGTATAAGAAAGATAACCAAATGGCAATAAAGTAACTAAAGTCCAAGGCCCTTTAGAAAACCGAGCCCTATAAACTTTTGTCATAATAGATGAAGGCGATTGATACTTCCAAGAAATATTTATTGTTGTGCCATTAACTGTTAAATTAACATCTGAAGGAGCTGGCAATAAATCTTCAGAAAATGGGCTTTTTATAACTATAAAAACATCATCACTCACAGTAAAAAAGCCATCACTTGCACTCAATTTGAAGAAATAAATTCCTGGAGCATAAAAAGCAATGCCTGTTTGGGGCTCATTATCCCCAGTATAATCAACGCCTGCAGGTCCTTCCATTAATTCCCATTTAATATCAAAACCGCCCAGAATTCTTAGCTTTCCATCATCGCTGACATCGCCATTCATATCTACTTCTACAAATCCCTGCTCATTTAAAGTAAATGCAGCATCAATGCCTGCATTTACTTTGGGAGGCTTATTATACAGTGAATTAATCTCTTGTGTAGATAGGGCTCTCTTAAAGATCTTTACTTCATCAATCGCTCCATTATAAAAGTGAATAGGTCTTTTATATAAATTGCTCATTATAGAATATGGTCTTAAATTCGCTCCTAATACAAGTAATGAATTACCTTCTGATAATATAGCACTCTCTTCTTTTAGAACTGCATCAACTCTCTTGCCATCAAAATATGTAAAGAGCGAGCTGGCAGAGTTGCCCTCAAAAGTTAAAGCGACATGGTGCCAATCATTATCAAAAACAGGTCCTATTTTTTTAGTGTAAACTCTTTTCTCAGACAGAATCCCATTTTTTGTGGATAAATTAAGATACAATTCTGAATCCTGTATATAAAGAAGAACTGCTCCATCATACAAACTAAAAGGCACGCTTATTCTTAAATTGCTTGAATTATGCTTTATCCAAAGAGATATAGTAAAACTCGATGGGTCAAAATTACTAATTGAATTCCTGTTTAAATAAGAAAGCCCCCATCCTTTAAAGACAGCGTAAGTATTCTGAAGAGACTCTCGGAAAAGCATTTTCTCTAATGTTATAGGACTCTCTAATGCTATAGGGCCAACATAGTTAAGTGTATTCTCGTTTCCAGAAATATCATTGAAACTCCCTTCAAAAGAATAATGCAAGAGCAAATCTTCACTTGGAGGAATACTCTCTGAAAATGATTCTCCAACATCAAATATAACTCTATCTTCGGATGACAAAGCACCATCACTTACCCGCAAGAGCAGAATATAAGTTCCAGGAGCAGTGAAAGTTATTGGATTATTAAGAATTACTGGATCGCTGCTTCCAGCATTATTTGAAGTTATTGTACTACCAAAAATAAATATTACATCACCAGGACCGCTCACTTTTTCCCAGTTGTAAGTGAGAGGATTTGGCCCATCACTATCACTTGCACTGCCCTGTAAATTTGCAGAAATATCATCGCTAAAAGGAATCGCTTGGTCAGCTCCAGCATTTACCTGCGGTGCTTGATTTGCTTCTCCAGCTAATGCCTTCTGCTCCCCCACAGAAGAAAATCCTTCATCTAATTTTTTTTCAAAGGTAGGAAACAATCTGCTCTGAAAAATCAATGCGAGAGCAGCAAGAGCAACTAACCCAACTAATATTAATAGGATTATAGCAATAATTGAATTTATGCCTTTCTTCGCAATATGCCTCTTTTGCATACTTTTCAATTGCCTAAATACTATTTATATCTTATGTAGAAGCAAGATACAATAATCAATATATATTACCCTTCACTAAAAAAAGAATGCCCTACTGTAAAATTTGCAATACCTATGATTGTGATAAGCACTTATTTTTCATAGGAAAACCCCGCTCAATTCAGCAATTTGCTGGCTCCTCCCCTCCAGAAATCTTTGTAGGAAGATGGAATTATCCAAATATCTACACAGGAATATTAAGCCCGGAAGAATACGGCCAGACCGCAGAGCTTTCTTCTCCAGAACTCTGGCATAAAAATAAACTTTCAATATCTGAAATTTTAAAAAATAGAAATAAACTCATCTACGGAAGAACACAAAGCAATATCAAAAAATTAGAAACTAAATTTCTTTCTGTAATGAAAGAAGTGGCTATGACAGATAAATCCATTGCTGCAGAATTCAAACTCAAAAAACCCATCAAGAAACAGGATGAACAATCAGCTAATGTCCCTCTTATCAGTCACGCTGCAGAAGTTGAGCATGTAAGATTGCAGGAAAATCCATCAGTAAAACCTAAAGTAGAGTATCTTGTTAATGATACAAACGCTAAAGCAACAACAGCCATGCTTGAGCTTGAAAAGGCAAATATCCAAACTTCAAGTATTACTAAACTTCTCTCTGCTGGTCTCCTCGGCCTGCGTCCTAACAGGAAACTCGTGCCAACCCGCTGGTCAATTACAGCTGTTGATGATACGCTCTCTAAAGAAAAACTCAAGCGCATCCGCTATTTCCCAGAAATTCAGGAAATTTCTGTTTTCCATGCTGAATTTCTTGGCAATCACTATGAATTCCTTCTCCTCCCAAGCAACTGGAGTTTTGAGGTTATTGAAATATCATTGAAAAAATTTGGAGTCTGGCAAGACCATGAATCCTTTTTCCAAAGAAAAACTTATGCAGAAGATGTTACAGGAGCTTATTATGCAAATCGTCTTGCTGTCACAGAATACCTTGAAAAAATCAAAAGACAGGCTCTCTGCCTGGTTTTTAGAGAAATAAGGCCCGAATATACTGCACCTTTAGGCGTAGGTATTCTCAGGCAGACAAGCAGGGAAGCTTTCAGCAATCCCCCAGAAACTTTCCAATCAATTCAAGAGGCTCTCAAACAAATTCAAACTCGCCTAAGATTGCATGTTGATAACTTCGCCCAGAAATCCGTACTTCTTAAACAGCAAAGTCAGCAAAAAAAACTCACGAGTTTTTTGTAAAAAGTAAATATATCAAGTTATTTATTTTTTGATACAGATGTATGCTTTTTTATAAAATAGCGCTTAAAATTTTTTGATTGTCAGAAAAATCAAAAGAATCACTCCCCAACAAAAATTGTAATTAAAGTTCCTAAATCGTCAGCAGCATAAATCCATGGCTTTTTAACAATAACGCTGCTTGCACTTCCGACTGTAAGAACTTGTCTTTGGATTGTTAATGATGTAGGATCAAATACATTTACAATTCCAATGCCTGCTCTACTATTAGCAACATAAGCATCATTACCTTCTACAGCAACTCCAACTGCAGTCGGATTAATTCCTCCTTGAATCGGTAAATTTGAAAGAACTGCAGGCGACGTAGGAGTCATTACATCAATCACAACAATACCATTCGTAGAACCTGCAACATACGCATAAGGTAAAGAAACATCTATATCCAAAGATGTGCTTGCAACTCCTCCTGCTAATTGTGGACTTGATGGCACATTGACATTTATAATCTGTATCCCAGTATTATCAGCAACATATGCATATTCACCAGCAACAAAAACATCCTTCGCATTTCCAGTAGTATCATAATTCCCAACAGGAACAGGTGAAATTGGATTGCTAATATCCAATATTTTAATTCCAGTACTTCCAGTTGTAACATAAGCAAAATTTCCTGTAATAACAACAGAGTTTGCAAAACCTCCTGTAGCATAGGTTGCAACAAGCTGAGGTAATTCAAGATTGCCAATGTAAAAAATCTTTAATCCTGCAGGTCCTGCTGCTGCATAAGCGTAATCTCCTTTAAAAGCAATTCCATTCAAAGCAAAAGTAGAAGTATCAAATTTACCAATAATCTTTAAAGTATCTGGTCTTGAAATATCAATAATTCTAAATCCATAACTATTTTTATATCCCCCTTCCCAAACTCGTGTGCCAACAACACCAACTATTTCGGAAATTGTAGGGTGAAATGACAATTTATATCCATTAAACCATTCTGCTAAACTGCTTATCTGTGTAAGTGTAAGTACCGAATTAGCATTTGATACATTAATAATGCCTAACCCGGCAGAGCCATCTGTTAAATAAACCAAATTTCCAGCAAGAAAGAGTGAAAGCACAGTAGGATTAGGGCCTCCTGTTGGTCTTATATTTGCAAGAAAAGTAAGATCTGCGGGATTGCTTGCATTCAATAAAGTCAAACCACTTGTAGTACCTGCAACATACAAAATATTATCCTGTATTTTTAAACCGCTAAAAGCACTGATAGTATAAGAATTAATTATCACGGGAAATGCAGGGTTGCTTATATTCACTATTTGTATTGAGCTGCTATCGCCTACATATGCTATTTGGTCATTTGCTACTAAGACTCCTTTGGCATTACCTGGTGTATCAATACTGCCAATAAACGTTGGGTTAAGTGGGTTTGTTATATCAACAATTGTAAGCCCTGCTAATCCGTCTGCAATATAGATATAATTTGCTAAAACTTGAGACGAGTAAGCACTACCCACAGTATCATAAGAGCCAACAATAACTGGATTAGAACTATTGCTAATGTTAATTATTGTCAGACCCGCAGATAAAGATGAAACATAAGCATAATCTCCAAAAATACTTATACCTAAAAAGCCCAATATAGAATCTTCGATAAATCCCGTTAATCTTGGATTTAAAGGCGAGGATATATCAATTATATAGAATCCATTAGTAATTGAAAGAATATTTGAGGATGAATAAAATTGTCGTGAGCCAGTTACATAAGCTTTTGTTCCTGATATTACAATATAACTTCCATCAAAAGGAATATCACTTGTCGCAACAGCTTTTGGAGCGCTTAAATCACTCAAATTTACTACCACTAACCCAAATTTATCTGCTGCTACATATGCATAATCTCCTAAAACAACAACATCTCTTGCAACTTTAAGCCCAGGCAAAAATCCTGCAATTTCATAAGGAACAGGAACATAAGGAGCAGGAGGCGGTTCAGTGTAACTGAAATAATTATTCAATTGATATGTATAGAGCTCGGAAATTTCCACAGCGCTCAAGCCCCTTCTATAAAGCATTAGCTCATCAATACCTCCATTGAAATA
>CAYIDE010000055.1:0-6127 GCA_964362065.1 Candidatus Woesearchaeota archaeon
GTAAAAATAACAGCTTCCCCTGCCAGAACTTAAACTAACACATATCTCATGCTTAACATTATCAAAAACAAAAATCTCACTCATGCTTGCCAAGCCATTTTTAAGCGCGATACTTGTCCCCTTATGAACATTAATCTCCACTGAATCGCCTGCTTCAGAGCTGTCAATAACTTTCACAAGTTCTTTGGCATAAAAATCCTCCCAAACACCTGCTCCGTTGCTATTTGCATTAATGAACCCAAACACTAAAAATACAAAAACAACCAATATTAACAAATAAATTATATATTCCCAAAGCAAGTTCCCAAAATCTCCTTCCCCTTTATTATCCATGCAATTAACACCTTCCATCCTCTGAAGCATCACTTATTATAATACTTGAACTAGTTTTATTTATAGAAAGTTCTGCAACAGTCTTTGGAAAAGAAATGCAAAAAGCTCTGGTAATTGCTTTATCTCTTACAGCAGAAACCGCTCCCGGTCCTCCAAGAGATTCTATAGCTTCTTGCAAAGAGAGTATATTATAAACTTCAATTTTATCTTTAGAAATACCCCCGCAAAAACCTTCATTGCTGTCGCAGCTTTCTCTGCTCCTTTCACTGCAAATACACAAACAGCTTTCTGGATATGAAAAACATCTATCAGGTCTTCCTTGCTCATCTTTGCTCCAGCCAAGTATAACCCACTCCTCTGGACCTTTAATAGTAAATGTTGTATTCTGTCCGTCTTCAAGAGCAGATATTTTAGCAGTTAGTATTTGCAAATCCTTTTTAGCAATATCTCCTTCATTTGAAACAATATTCTTATAAGCTAGAGATACTCCTAAAACAAGTATGCCAATCCCAAGCACAAGAACAACAAGACTTGTCACATCGCTGACCATGCTTTGATTAGCCTGAAAAATTTTCATTGTAATTCCTCTGTCTTATAGCATAAAGCGTCTATTGCTCTTTTATCATATGGCATAACCTCAACAACAGAGCATCCATTTTTTGCCTCTTCTAAAGTTGCAGTTACTTTACCGCAATATCCAGCAGCAGCACTTCTTCCTTCTTTAACTTTGAAATAAGCATTGACAGATTGTGCTGTTCCTAATGCCAATGCACTAATAGTAACTACTGCAGAAGCTTTGGCGCCAAGAACAGCTCCTCCAGGTCCGATTCCTGATCCAATTACGGGAAGCATAAATGAACTAGCACTCACGCCTGCGCTGATTTCTCCAATCTTTTTTAATGCATCTGAATACTTTGGCGTCTTTATTTGCATAAAAACAACCGCCATGTCGTCCTTTGAAGTTAAATCAATCAGCTCCGCCCCTGAAGACTGCAGCTCCCTATAAAGCTCTTCCTGTTCTTCCAAACTTTCCGGTGAAGGAACAACATACCCTGCAGGAAAATTTGGATCATTCAAAAATGCCTGTGTGTAAGTAATATCTTCCTCATCAATAGGAATATTTTCAGCAAGATATTTTTCTAAGTTCATATTTCTAAACAATCTTTCTTTGGCTGTATTATCTTTAAAATCGTAAGCTATCCTTGAACAAATAACACATAATGGTTTGGCAGAGTCCCATCCTATACTGGTCCCAAAATTTCCAAATAAGTCAAGTTTTCCTTCTCCCATAACTTTCCAGCATCTATACATCCGTTCAGCAATTAGCCTTTGGGTAGTATCCAGCGCTTCTGTTTCCTTAGAAGAAAGTGATATTTTATTAATCTTCTCGCCGACAAACACTTCTTCACATTTTCCATTACTATCGCTTACACAAAATTTATTAACCTCGCACTTTAAAGGTGCCACCTCGCCAAGACTCTTTGTTTGCGCTCTTCCTAAAACAGATGCATGACATATATCATCTTTTTTTAAATCTTGCAATCCCACATACATAAGCCAGCCTACTACTATAATAAAAGCAATTATAGGAATTATCAATTTAACAATCTGCTCCATCTCAATTGCTCCTCTTTTCATGAAAATATAAAGAAATACAGGTTTATAACAATTACGACAAAAGTTTTTTAGCAATAATAATAATCAGAGCAGATAATGCAATTATTAGCAGGATAATCCAAAGCAGATACTCTTTTAAAACATCACCTACTATAGCCCTTCTATTCATTTTCAACTCCGCAATCTTTCTTTTGCTCCTTTAAATCAACACGCAGATAAATTTGAACTTTATCGGCACATGCTGTTATTGTTATTGGTGTATTATCTTTTCCTTGCCTATAGCTTAACAAAATAGGTTTCTTAAGAATATCATCTCTCCAAGTCATAGCTCGTTCGCGTAATATAGCATAATCACCAGAAACCAGAGCAATAAGCTCTGGTTTAGTCCAGACTTTATCTCTGAAAAGATTAGTCACTGAACTTCTCTGGATACGCTCATAAATAAAATCATCTGGTGTTAATATAACTTCTCTCTTAAAATTATCTCTTGGGAAAAAAATAAGAACACTTCCCAGAGGCACATCATCTTCTTCGCTATGCGTTAATGAACTTATAACAGCAGGGCTATACCCCTTTAATACATCCTTCAATTCTACATTCTCTTCCTTTCTTGAAGGATTAGTAGGAAAATGATAATAATTGCGAAAAGCAGCATGAATCTCTTCATAAGAAAAAGTTTTTTCTCCTAAAGATAACTTTTTAAAAGACACGCCTTTCTGTCCATTATAATATTCCATAATGTCTTTCTGTATATTATATCTGAAAATCTCAATACCCTCAACGCCTTTTTTGGTGCTGCCAAATTCAGGAAGAAGATTCGCAAATAAGATAGGCCCCCCAATAAAAAAAGAATATATAAAATAAAATATAATGGCAAGAACTAGTAATGCAATTATGCCTGTAATTAAATATGTAATTTGAAATTCTCCTTTGTTTTTCATCATGGCAACCTTATCATTTTTCTCAAATATTCTAAATATCCCTGGCCCTTCCCAGACAAAATTATGAAAATTAAGATAATTAAAATCAAAACTCCTGCCCCAATGAGCCAAGGTATCATTTCATCCCAAACCAGCTCGCCTTTCTTTTTCCTTTTATCCTCTCTTCTCCATTCCATACACTCCCTTCCCTAATCAGATTAATAAACTTACTGCCCAGCACTGCTCCTGAGAGTTTCTTGATCTATCATTGCCTGCAATCCTTTACAGGCAAGATTTATATTTTTTTCATCTTTAATTTTTAAGGATTCTAAAAGCATATCGGCAAAAGAAACATAAGATAAACCTTTAAAAAATTCCAGGATAATGTAGGGTTTATAAGCACAATCTTTATTTTTTACTCCTCTCTCTTTTTGCCTGAAGGCATAATCAAGCTTCCTCTCTTTTCTCTTTACCATTCTAAGAAAAGCTAAAGCCCTAACATCATAGTTTTTTGCTTTAATTTCAGAGAAATAACGTATTAAATGGGGGTGAAGTAATTTCGGGATAGCACACAGTTAAAAAAATGACCGAAATACTTATAAAGTATTGATCTTTTCTAAAATCATGGAAGGATTAGAAAATAAACTTGAGGGAGTTCATGTAGGAGATATGTTGCTTCTTAATGGAAAACACCATTCAGTTGTTGGATATGTTCAAGAATTTAGAGATAACCAAGTTAAACTATCAACTCAACAATCCTACAAACTAAAAGAAAAAGAAGCAAGAATAAAAGAATTGAAATTGGTTTCAGCAACTCCGACAACAGTATTTAGTGGAGATAGGACATACAAGCTAAAATACTTCCATGATTATCAAGTTCTGAATACAAAACAAAAAGAATAAATCTTTTGTTCTATATTTTATTTTTCAACAATTTCGTTTAATTGGCAATATTATACGACAATTTTAATTCTTCGTTCAAAACAAGAATAACAAACATTTTATAATACCTTATTCCCTCTCTAAAATAGGACAAAAAGATGGTTACTATAGAAGATATCTTAAAAAAGTATGCGGGTAAAATTGAATCTCAAATAGAATCTTCTCCCTCCGCACTCGCGCAATACTCGGCAGAATACACTCAATTCAAGCAGGACATGATTCCTGAAATAACGCGCTATGAACGCTGGGCAAAATCCCTCGGAAACATTATTAAGCTTAAAATTGCCGAAAAGGACAGAGTAAAAGTAGAGAAATTCCTCGCTGCTGCTCATTTGGACGTAAGCGCGAGCCAAGCTCTCACTCTAGCAGTAATATCATTATTGAGTATTTTCTTTCTTACTATTGGTATAGTCATAGCAATTTTTCTTATCAACGGCACAACACAGCTCCTTTTAGGAACTCTAGGTCTCATAACAGCGGTCTTTGTTTTCTACTATACCTACAGCATGCCTCAGCGTCTCGCAAATATCTGGCGCTTAAAAGCCTCTTCCCAAATGGTGCCTGCAATTCTCTATCTTGTTGTTTATATGAAGCACACTTCTAATCTGGAAAGAGCAATTGAATTTGCATCGCAGCACTTAGAAGGCCCTCTCGCACTAGATTTCAAGAAAATATTCTACGATGTGGAAGTCGGCCGCTTTTCCACTATCAAGCAGTCCCTGGATAATTATTTGGAAACCTGGCAGGACTATGCTCCTGAATTCATAGAATCTTTTCATCTTATAGAATCATCTCTCTATGAACCTTCAGAACTCCGCAGAGTGCAAATCTTAGAAAAAGCTCTGCAAGTTATTTTAGACGGCATCTACGAAAAAATGCTGAAATACAGCAGAGAAATCCGCTCCCCGCTTACTAATGTCTATATGCTTGGAATAATCCTTCCTACTCTCGGCCTCGCTCTTCTCCCTCTTGCTTCTGCTCTTTTGCAAGGTCTTATCCAATGGCAGCATGTCTTTGTCATTTTTAACATTCTTATTCCGTTTTTTGTCTTCTATCTCACTTCAGAAGTCCTGTTAAAAAGACCTGGAGGTTATGGAGAATCTTCTGTCCTTGAGCTCAATCCTGAATATAAAAAATTCACCTCAAAAACTCCCTGGATAAAAGCATCTTTTATCGCATTCCCACTTCTTATAATAGGCCTGCTGCCATTCCTCTTCCAGATACCTATTCTAAACTCTGCTTTCGGCCTTAAAAGCGACTATACATTAGGAGAGTTAGGATTTTCCTCTGACACCTTTAAAGATACCAAGCTTTTTGATTTCAAAACCAGCGAAGAAAAGCTCTTCGGCCCTTTTGGCCCACTTGCTATACTATTAAGTCTTTTTATCCCGCTTTCTATTGCTCTATTTTTTTCTATCGCATATAAACAAAAAACCTCTGCCCTTATCAAATCAAGAGAGCAAACAAAACACTTAGAAGAGGAATTTACTAATTCACTCTTCCAATTAGGAAATAGACTAGGAGATGGTATTCCTGCAGAGATCGCTTTTGCGAAAGTAGCAGAATCTACGCAGGGCCAAACCACACAGTCTTTTTTTGCGCTTGTCAATCAGAACATTCAACAGATTGGAATGTCCTTAGAATTAGCAGTCTTTGACAAAAGAAGAGGAGCAATTACATATTTTCCTTCCTCTCTTATTGCTACCTCAATGCGAATCCTTATTGAATCAGTGAAAAAAGGCCTGCAAGTTGCGGCGCGTTCACTCATGTCTATCTCTGACTATGTTAAAAACATCCAAAAAATTAATCAGCGCCTTCGCGATCTCTTGGCAGAAGTTGTTTCAGACATGAAATCCAATATGGCTTTCCTTGCCCCTCTCCTTGCCGGCATTGTAGTAGGTCTCGCAGCCATGATCACACTCATTCTAAATAAACTTCAAACTCTTTCAATTCTTGGTGAAAATACTGACCTAGGCATAGGCATTTCCAGCAATATTCTAAATCTATTCCGTGTTGAGCAGATGATTCCTCCTTACTTCCTACAAATAAGTATCGGCCTCTACATAGTTGAAGTAATCTTCATCCTAACTGCTGCACTAGTAACAGTTGACGCTGGCAGAGACCCTCTCAAAGAAAAATCTGACCTCGCAAAGAATCTGCGCTCTGGAATTATCCTATACACTGCCACTGCTCTGGCATCTATCCTCGCCCTCACAATCTTGGCCGCGATAGCACTGGGAAGTTTGTAAAATATTAAAATAGAGGCTACATCCTGAATAGAATTTCTTTATGAAATTCTACTAATAAAGACATAC
>CAYIDE010000056.1:0-6067 GCA_964362065.1 Candidatus Woesearchaeota archaeon
TATATCATGATTAAAAGAATCAATAGTATCTTGAGACACTTTAGGAAAACAGGGTTCTTTGAAACCTCCTAAAAGTTCATATGGGAAAATAATTGAATGCATATAAAAATTATCATATAAAATCTCTAATTCAGATTTTCTTTTGCTATATTTTTTCGCGGTTGCTCCGCATTTACTTGACATCTCATCTTCAAAAAGAAAATCTTTCTTTCTAATATCTTTAAGTTTTCGATCTATAATATAAATTTTCTTATCTCTGTTAAGCATGTCTAGATGTTCAGAAGAAAGGCTAATTAAATCTTCCAAGGTTACAACTCTAAGGCCTTCTGGTGTATATAATCTATTCATAAAATAAACTTAAATAAATCATTTATAAATCTATGCCTTCTTAAACTTAGTAATCTCAGGCAGCATATCAGCATGTCCAAGTAATACAGAACGGCAGCAATACCTCTCCAAGCCAAGCTCATCCATGACTTTTCCAGCATCCTCGCCAGAATCAACTCTTTTCTTGTACTCTTCCCACAAGTGCCCGATGGGCTTCCCGCATGAAAAACATCTTACTGGAATAAGCATCTTGCTAAACAGTTTGAATGGTTTTTAAAACTTCCGCATGGAATATCTAAGTCAGAACTAAATTACATTCCAAGCCTGCTTTCCATATCTTCTAACGTTTTCAATCTTTTCTTGATTACCTCTAGATTCCCTAAAAATATGTATTCATGCAGAGCATCCATATTTTCTTCAATCTCTTTCTCGCTTCCCAAATTTTCATATTCTTCTAATCTTTCTAAACGCTCAACAATATATGAATATAGACTATGAGTATTAATATTTTTTGTAAGTTTGGCTTCTTCCATCTTACCTTTAAGCTCATTTTCAGCTTCACAAATCGCTTTTAAATCACCTATTGTTCCAAGTTCTCTATATTCTTCAAGTTTTCCTTTAATAGTTTCCATATACTCAACACTTCCCAAAGCTTCATATCTATCTAATTGATGTTTGAATGCTGCCGCATCACAATTTATGCCTACTTTTTTTTCTTTAATAGCAGATGCTAATTCTTCTAAACTGCCCAATTTCCTATATCCAATAACTTCTTCCTTAATAGCCTTAAATTCTACGCTAAGCCTCTCCATTTCTTTTTCATATTGTTTAATAAATGCATGAATTTGCTCAGGCTCTCCGAAAACAGAATATCTTTTAATTTTATCTAAAATTTCTCTTATTTGTTCATCACTTGTAGAGCTTTCATCAAATATTTTTTGCTTTAAATTTTCAAAAAGCATTCTGTACCCTTCAGATAGCAAAACAACTCTTTCAAGTTCTTCTAAAGTATTTCTGCTAGAGGGAATGCGTTCTAAGATTTTATCTGCTTTATCAGCATCTTCTGTTTCTATTGCACCAAGAAATAATCTCTGATATCCGTAGGAATATCCAACACTGAACCTATTTTTCATATTAATCCAATTTCTAATCAATTTATAAATTAAACGCTTGTCGATTATATATATTATTATAAATTATTTTCGACGCCACACAGAAACCTTATTATACTCTTCTTTTTCCTAAAATATATGGCTGAACAGCATCTCATTGAGCTAAAAAATGTAAGCAAGTACTATTACATGGGCGACTCAATAGTAAAGGCAATAGATGGAATTTCCATCAATATTGAAAAGGAAGATTTCGTAGCCATAATGGGACCATCAGGTTCTGGGAAAAGTACAGGCATGAACCTCATTGGAAGCCTTGATTTACCAACAGAAGGAACTATTTATCTTGATGGCAGAGATATTTCCCATTTGGAAGAATCTGAACTTGCGCAGATTAGAGGCAAAAAAATAGGCTTCATTTTCCAGAGTTTTAATATTGTACCGAATCTCACTGCAAAAGAAAATGTAATTCTTCCCATGCTCTTCCAAAATATATCCAAAGATGATAGAGAGCTTAAAGCAGAAGAGCTGCTAAAACTAGTAGGGTTAGATGATAGGATGGATCATTATCCTAATCAGCTCTCTGGAGGTCAGCAACAAAGGGTTGCCATCGCAAGAGCATTGGCAAATGACCCAGAAGTTATTTTAGCGGATGAACCAACTGGTAACTTAGACACAAAAACAGGCGATCTTATCCTTCACTTTCTAGATACTTTGCATAAAAAAGGAAAAACTATTATTATGATTACTCATGATGCTAAGCTCGCACAGGCCTATGCAAATAAAATATATTGGCTAATGGATGGCAAAGTAGAGAAAATTACAAAAAAAGTAAATAAAGTATGGAAGCATGCTAGTCAATAAATCTCTTTTTTTATTTTAACTTTAAAGTAACATCACCAAAACCTTTTTAAACTTCTACACCACGCAATCATAATGAGATATATAATGTTATTTTTCTTTTTAAGTACGCTTTCCATTTTATCAAGCTTATGCTCTGTTTCCGCTCTTGCAATAACCGATGTGCAGGCAGATACTCTTTCCCCTGGGAAAGAAGGCCAGTTGACTATTACTATTACAAATGATGAGGATCAGGATTTGCACGATATTTCTTTTTTCTTAGAGCTAGCAAGCCTTCCATTGATCTCAATAGGAAGTTCTGAAGACAGCACTGATAAAATAAGAGAAGATGATGATGATAAATTTAGCTTTATCCTGCGCGCTAATCCAACTGCAAAACCAGGAGAATATAACATTCCTTATATTCTGACATATAGAGAAAATCCACAAATGAAAAAAGGAACAATAGGCATTAAAATTACTGCTCCAACAGAAGTAGAAGTTTCCCTAAACGCGGAAAATCCAGTACTAGGGCAACAGGGAAGGATTATTCTAAAAATTATCAATAAGGGACAGGCAGATGCCAGATTTGTAAAGATAACTATTGTTCCTTCTGGCTATACAATTATTTCCGAAGATACTGTATATATCGGCACTATTGATTCTGATGATTTTGACACAGCTACTTTTGATGTCTTATTCACGTCTATGCAATCACATCTTTCTGGCATATTAGAATATCTGGATGCAGAAAATGTAAAAACCACCAGAGTGTTGGATTTACCTATTAAAACTTATTCAAAACAGCAAGCTCAGGAATTAGGCATCTTGCCAAGAAATAATGTCCCAATCTATTTAGGGATTATTATTTTTGTTATATTGATTTGGATACTCTGGCGCATTATCCGCAAAAAACAAAGACTTAAGAAGAGCATGAAAGGAAATTAACTATGCTCAAAGATTTCTTTGCGCTTGCCTGGAGCAATTTTAAGCATAGGGGCATGCGCTCATGGCTTACAATGTTAGGTATTTTTATCGGCATTGCAGCAGTAGTTTCACTCATTTCTTTAGGTCAAGGTCTCGAACAAGCTATTACAGGGCAATTTAGCTCTCTATCTAACGATGTACTTATTGTTGAAAATATGGGGGCAGGGTTTGGCCCTCCTGGAAGCACAGCAATAAAAAAACTCACTTTAAAAGACCAGCGACTTATTGAGAGTATTTCAGGAATAGAAAAAGTAATCCCAAGAATAATAAGAGTTGCAAATGTCAAATACAATGAAAATGTTGAATTTATTTTTTTAGGTAGTCTGCCGGAAAAAGATGAGCATGTTGAGTATATCTATAACACGTTTTCTTTAAAGATTGGGGAAGGCACTCTATTAAAAGCCAAAGATAATGGCAAAGTTCTTTTAGGAAGTTCGATTGCAGAGGAAGAAGAATTTGGAAAACGAATTAGGTCTGGCTCTACGCTCCTTATTCAGGGAAAGAAATTCAAGGTCAATGGAATCTTGCAGGAAACCGGTTCTTTTCAGTTTAATAATGCCATCTTTATGACTGAAGCAGATATGAAAAAAATCTTTCATATTGAGAATGAAATAGATTTTATCGTCGTGCAGGTAAAATCTGCAGAGGAGACAGAATCCATTGCAGCAGAAATTGAAAGAAGATTAAGAAAAGACAGAGATGAAAAAATAGGCGAGGAGGATTTTTCAGTACAAACTCCTTTGCAAACAATAGGCGCTGTTTCAGCTCTCCTCACTGCCATCAATATTGTTGTTTCAGGAATTGCCGCACTCTCTCTATTAATAGGAGGTATTGGAATTGCAAATACTATGTATACCTCAGTATTAGAAAGAACTAAAGAAATTGGAATCATGAAAGCAATAGGTGCGCAAAATAAAGATATTACATCAATATTTCTCATTGAATCAGCCAGTTTGGGTTTAGCTGGAGGCATTATCGGAGCCATACTTGGAATAGGCCTTGCATTTGCTGTTGCGAGCATTGCAAATACTGCTTCAGGATTTACTCTGCTGCAGGTTAATTTCTCTCTTCCACTTATTCTGTCAGCACTTACATTCTCAAGTCTATTAGGAATATGTGCCGGACTTTTTCCTGCACTTCAAGCTGCTAGACTCAAACCTGTAGAGGCGCTTAGAAAATGATAAAGGAATTTATTCAATTTGCTGGGAAAAATATGATGAAAAAAAAGTTAAGAACTTTCCTTACTTTGATAGGAATAACTCTCGCAATCATGACTATTTTTACACTAATAAGTGTTTCATTAGGCCTGCGCGACGCAGTCAATGAGCAATTCCGAATACTTGGCTCAGACAAATTTTTTATTCAGCCAAGAGGCCAAATTGCAGGCCCTGGTACACTTGCAGCATCTTTGCTGACGCAGAAAGACATAGATATTATCCAAAAAGTTCCAGGAGTAAAAGACCTTTCTTATTTTGTTGTTCATGCAGTGGAAATTGAGTTTGCGGATCAAAAGCGTTTTTATTCAGTAATTGGAGTTCCAGAAGATTATGCATCAGTATTCCAAGAACTAGGCTCCTATAAAGCAGAAGAAGGCAGGCTTATAGATTATAAAAAGTCAGGAGAAGTGATGCTTGGCAATCACTATAAATCCCGTTTGCTGTTCAAAAAACAAGTGCGTACTGGAGATTCTATTCTTATCAACAACTTAGAATTCAAAGTAAAAGCAATTCTTGAGCCAATTGGAAACGCGCAAGATGATCGTTTGCTTTATATATCAGAGGAAGATTATCTGAAGCTTTTTCCTGAACAAGAAAGTATTGACCAGATTCTCGTACAGATTCAGGAAGGAGAAGATATCGCTCTGATTGCTGAAAGAGTTGATAATCGGCTCCAATCATTAAGAAATGTAAATGAAAAAACCCGTGATTACACTATTTTAAAACCAGAAGAGCTTTTAGGAATTTTTGGCAATATCCTCTCTATTCTAACTGCTTTCCTTGTAGGTATAGCAGCCATTTCAATTCTTGTCGGAGGAATAGGAATTGCAAACACTACTTACACTTCTGTTTTAGAAAGGACTAAAGAAATAGGAACTATGAAGGCAATAGGTGCGCAGAATAAAGATATTATTCTAATCTTCATAACTGAATCAGCCCTATTAGGACTTCTTGGCGGAATTATAGGAGTACTTATCGGGTTTGGTATTTCATCATTGATCAGCAATATTGCCACTCAAGAGCTCGGAACAACATTATTGCAAACCTCTGCGCCAATCTATCTCTTTATAGGATGTCTTGCTTTCTCGCTTATTGTTGGAATAGGCTCTGGCTTTCTCCCCGCCTGGAAAGCCAGCCGTTTGATAACTGTGGATGCACTGAGATATGAGTGAGTATTATTAATTGATATTTATAATGACTTTGTGGTTTCTTCATATAACTTATGTTATTAGATAGAACCATACACACCTTTCCATTATTGCTTAGTAATTAAAAAGCTCAAGTGAGCTTTATTAAAACCATAAAAATATATAAAGATAATTGACGCTCTGACCACGCACGAGAACAAATTGTCCCAACTTTGAATTATGTGCAGGTGACTACAAAAACCTTAAATGTAGTCACCTAAAGATATCTTTTCTTATGTACTGTTAAGTATCTCCGTATGAAGTATGAAACAAACACTTCCTCTCCTCTTTGCAATGCTCGATAATACGATTTTCTTTTCTTATATTCAATTATAAGCATAGGGTACCCTTCATGCCAAATAATTTGATTCATAAGCAGCCTGCCTATTCTTCCATTTCC
>CAYIDE010000057.1:0-5952 GCA_964362065.1 Candidatus Woesearchaeota archaeon
TTGGCTTCCAGAGATCTATTGTAATCCCTGATATCATCTATCGCTCCATCAAAATACCATCCAGCACCCTCAAATGCGCCTATAAGGAAAGAACTTGTAGAGGAAATAAATGAAGTAGATATGGATTGTGATTTTATTAAAGATCCATTGGAATAAAACTTCAAAGTACTCGTTGAACTATCATAAGTTACCGCTACATGAGTCCACTCTCCTGCCTTAATAATATTCAATGGAGAATCCACCCAATCACTCCCTGTAAAGAGAGAAATAGCTCCAGGATGAGGATTATTCACATGTGCATCTCTATTTATTGCAAAATAGTACGTTTTAAAATCATTTTTATGCTTGCTTAAGATAGTATGCGCTTTTACACTTACATCATCTGGCTTTATCCAAGCAGAGAATGAAAATGATTTTCCAGCAAGTTGGAGAGCTGGAGTGCTTGGAATAGAAACATCATCATTCACTCCATCAAATTGCAATGCTCCATTAACTTTTCCACTTACCCAGCTAGCTCCTCTTACAGCTCCATTACTATTTCTTCCAGAACTATCCCCAGCATTAGTCCCAGCGGCTTCATCAAATTTCCAATGGCCTATCAAACCAAGAGTTGCTAATCCGGTATTTTGTACATTAAATGTCCTTAAAATTTGTATTGTATTTGCAACACCATCTTTAATGTTTGCAGAAATACTATGTGCTCCATTCTGAACTTCTCTGCTGTTCCAAATATGTTCATAAGGAGAGATTGTATCACTTCCCTTTAAAGTTCCATCAATAAAAAATTCAACTTTATCAACTCTAACATCATCACTTGCATCGATCTTCAATGCTACTGATTCAGAAACTATTGCTCCCTCATTCGGAGTAGGAGCAACATAGCTTCCGCTTGGTGCCTGTGTATCAACAACAAATGTTGCATTTACACTCTTATTTCCACCAACGCTGATACTGCAAATATTATTTGCAGAAACACATCCTTCCCAGCCAGAAAATGAAGAAGGCGGTGTACTTTCAGCAGTAAATGATATAGAAGTTCCTGCAGGAACTATTTCAGAGCAATCGCTGCCCCCATTACCGCAGACAATAACATCATTAACTCTAATTTTTCCTCTGATTGTTCCTGTTCCAACTCCTTTTTTAACACTAGAGATAGTATAATTGCTTGAATCAACAACAGCAACTAATCGTGAACCAACACTCCTATCAATAACTCCTCCACTAATAACTCCTTGTAAATTCAGTCTATATTCCTGTGCATAACTATCTTTAAATCGCAAAATCCCTGTTCCAGCATCATATCCAAGAAACTGGAAAGATGAATCTGAAAAACCGAATGCACTCGGCTCAGTTGCAGTCACCTGAAGGATAGGACCAGGACTTGCTGTGACTGATGCGCTGCCGCTAAGATAATAGACGCTTGCATTAGTATAGGCAGGCGCTGTTAATTTTTTATTTCCTGTATCCAAGCTTGCTCCAGTAACTCCTGCCATCCCCCACTTGCTTACAATATCTCCTCCAATCCCTCCATAAGCAACTACAATACTTTTAGGTGTAAATGCATAGATTGTCCATAATGTTCCTTGCCTTGTAACAGCAGTAGTAGGAGAAACGCTATTCCATGAAGATACCTGCGGCACAAAACTCAACCAATATTCATTCACATCTCCTGCAGTTGTTGTAACAGCTCCAGCAGTTGTTGTTGAGAAGATATTTAGAGGTTTACTGCTGCTTACTCCATACCTATCTCCATTGTGATGTACTAAAGATTTTTCTCCAGTCATTGCAAATGTCTGCAATCCTCTCAACTTATTAGGTCCATTGCTCTCTAATGGTCCGCTGTCAAAAGTTACACCTGTTTGATAACCTTTGCGTGTAACAAGCAAGTAATCAATAGGATCTGCGCCTGCAAGAAGATTTGCATAAACCTTTGTAAAATTATAATACCATAAAGGTTGAACAGAAGATGAAGAGCTTGAATCTCCTTCAAGTAAAGTCCAGATATAAGGATGAACTTCTGTTCCTCCTATTCCAAATCTTCCTTTAATAAATTCAGCATTTCTCAATATCTGATCATTTAAATATCCAAAATAAGGATCTTGGGAAGCATACTTCTCAAATGCAGGAAGATTATGAACTGCTCCTACATCTCCAGCAGAAGCTCCTCCTCCTGCTTTAGCATCTAATCTTCTAACACCACTTCCTGAAGCAACAATATCGCTAAAGGGAGTATTATAAATAGCAAAGAATTCCGCAGCTTTGGCAAGTTTATTTTCTACAACAAAATCTTGTGTATACAAAGCATACAAATATGCAGAAGGAAAAGTTACATAAGCATAATTAGCATCAGGTGAATATCCTCTTTCTAACGCCTGTCCATCATTTGCAATTGCACAACGTACTGTTTGATCTCTTATTGCGACAACTTTATCCATCCAAGACTGATTATTGAAATAAATACTACACATAGCAAGCACAGTTGTCCATACAGCTCCTTGATTGCTACACCATTGATTAGGATTGCTTGATGTAGGAGGAGCTGCTCCGCTATTTAAAGAAGAACATTTACTCTGTAAAAAATTCAAATAATTACTTTTTTGAGCAGCTGTAAGACTTCCTTCTATTGCAATATATCCAAACAACAATGGCTCAACCCTCCAGCCAACTTCATGCACATTATTATTATTCCAAAGACCTAATGGAATAAATTGATCATATCCTCTTATAACTTCAGTTAAGACAGAAGGATTCTGATACCATCTTGTTCCTGGAGTCGCATATGCATAAGCTGCTTGCCCCAATCTTGTAGCATAGGTTCTACCTTTATCAGGGCAGGGAGTTCCAGTTCCATCTCCAGAAGCAATTGCACAATCATTAAGATTTGTCAGAAGAGCAGATTGCGTATCAATCTGTCTTAATATTTCCAAATTTCTTGGTGTTGAATCAATTGGTTTTCTAATATAGTTCTCCAGCCAAGTTTTATCATGCTCTTCTCCTCCACTCCTAATTCCAAAAGTCACCATAACACTAGTATTCCCTGATAAAGTCAAAGAACAACTCGTACTGCTCTGTGATGCTGGGTTGCACCCGCTCCATCCAGTAACTTCAGAAGTTGCGTTTGGTGCAGCATTTAAAGTAACAGAACTTCCAGAAGGAAGAATACCTGTGCATCTGTTTCCAGAACAAGTCAATCCATTCCCGCTTATAACTCCATCTCCTACTCCACTCTTTGTAAAATTAATACTTACATTTATTGGCAGAGGTGGAGGAACTCCTTGCTCACTAGAAAAAATTACATAAGCCATAAATTCCTTTCCAGCACTTGGAATATTTACATTTCCTCCGTTATATGTTCCCTGCAAAATAGGAGTCCCATATAAGTCACGAGGATTCATAATTTTATAATAACTTCCAATTGCTGCAACGCTTGATATATCTACTCCAATTGCTGCAGAATTATCCCAATTATAAATTACAACATAGCCTCTCTTAGGATCATATTCATTGACAATAACTGCAACTTTATTTGGAGGTGTTCCTGTAATTTCTGTTGAATGAGTATCAAATGCATTACCTGCATTAGCAGATGCAGTTTTCCACTGTGCAAGATTCAAGTTGCTCTGGAAATTGTTGTTTGCAGCAAAATTGGCTGTAAATCCTTTGTATGTATTATAATCCCACTGGTCGCTTGGCTTTAATCCAGTGCATCCTCCTGAAAGATTAGGGCAGCGCAAATATCCAAAGTCACATCCAGGCCCAATTGGGCAGGTTTGCACCCATGCTTCTGTTTGCAGATCTATTAAGCTTTCCAAATTGCGGGAATCATAGATTTCATTATAGCTAAAATTGCTTTTGCTAACAAGTGCAGGAAAACGAAGCTCTCCTGTACCCCACAAACGCAAAGTCTTAAAATTAGATTTCCTAAGATAATTATTTTTAAATTCAAAATCAATTGGGCGCTGAACTCCCAGCTCAATGGCAGAATCATAAAAATAATTATTAAGAATTTTATTTTCATATACTATTGTTGCTCTCCAGCCAACTACAAATCTTCCATTCCAAAATACATTATCTTTAACATAAAATCCAGTTATGTGTTCATTTAAAGCAGAAGCATGAAAAAGATATTGTACATCAGACAAGTCGCTGTATGTATCAAAGAACATATTTTGAATAAAGTACTTATATCCATATGTTGCAAAGTTATTTTGTGAGTAAGTAGGATAACAGGATGATGATCCTCTATCTCCTGGAGCATAAGCAATATTCCCATAAATTATATGTGCTCCATTATTCCATCCTCCAATTTGACAGCCAAGAGTATCATGAATATAGTTATTAATTAATCTAGAGCCAGCAGAACCCACTTGTAAAGTTAAGATTCCTGCTTGTGTATTAGTAGGTACGCTTGCCTGTCCGCTTGGGTCTGTTATTTCCATCCCCCAAATCCAGTTATTCTGTGCCTGTACAACAATACCTGTTCCTTGGAATTTAGGCCTTTCTCCATCATCTGCTTTATAAACAATAGGATTTACGCTTGTCCCAGAGCGGGAAAATAAAAAATATCCTATTCCAGATGTGTAAGTTCCATTCATCAATAAATATAAATCCCCTGGAATTGCCTGCCCAATTGCGCTTGTTAGTGAAATTGCATTCGCATAGCTATCTCCGCTTCCTGTTCCTCGTGCAGATAGAGCTACATAAAATGTTCTTAAAGGTGTAAATGAAGAAAGCCATGGAGCAGTTGGGCTTGTCTGTGCTACTGAAATACCGAAAAGCTGTTTAATAAAATCTACAATAGGATCAAATACACTATACCCTGTCAGAATATTTTTTTGAGAAGCAAAATTACCTGCAAGAAGAATACCTAAGGCAATTAAGGCCATAGCAATAACTGCCAAAGTTATATTCCTGTGCCTTTTATGATTTTTGTCTTCAATTTCCATCTCTTTTTATGATGCTTTTAATAATTCTTTATAAAATAAAAACAGATTTATATACTCTTCGCTTATAGAAAACTATTGTTATAAATAAACTCCTGCTATGACAGCAAAAATTGATAAGTTATGCATCTTAACTCTTTTTTTCATATAACAAATTAACAAAATACCTATATAAAAGTTACCTTTCCTATTTTAAGGATATGGTTCTGATAATAAAGCAACGAGTTCGCTTTCAATTCTCGCACTATCAAGATCTACTGATCTTTTATACTTGCGTACAATTCCTTTCTTGTCAATAATGGTTGTTATTGGATAAGGTCCGGGTGTGGGGACATATTTAGGATAAACCGAGTCATATGGCCCAATATATCTGGCATACGCTATATGAAAAGTATAATTTTGCTGATCTGCATAGTTGATAGTTGGCTCTACAGGATAGGAAAAAATTCCATCAAGGAATAAGTATTCCAATCCTTGATCTTTATATTTTTTATAAATAGGATTATACACATCAACCATCCAGACACATGGAGTGCAAGTAGGTATGCTACCAATCTCAAATATCAAAACTTTCCCTGTAAAATTTTGTAAAGTTAATAAGCCACTGGAGGGGTGATCTTGATAATATACTTCCGGAACAATGAAAGAAGGCGCGGGAAGCCCAACTGTAACATTATTTGGCTCTGATAATGGTGTAGTGTAATTTACTGCTATTTTAATAGAATCAATATAAGCATATTTCCCTCCTCGAAGTCTATTATATCCAAGAGCAGAAATAGCTACACCAAAATTGCCTGAATTAATATCTGCGGGTGTCCAAGTTAAGCCCCATAAATCAGAACTCCCGCCATAAATTCTATAAGACAGTGTGTAATTCCAAGAAGCGATTGATGCTTTATCATTCCCGCTAATAACTCCATTTTTTACTAATTTAACGCTTGCATCTCTTATCTGGCACAAAAGAGAGCCGCATTCCTTTCTCGCTTTTACTTCAACGCTAATGCCTTTA
>CAYIDE010000058.1:0-5893 GCA_964362065.1 Candidatus Woesearchaeota archaeon
ACTTTCCCCGGTATGGTCTTCGGACAATGCCGGGCAGTTTTTATTTAATTTTGACTTGCCCAATTATCTCATTTAAGCAAATAGAGCTATTAGCTGAATTTTTTAAGGCGTTTGACGAACTTCTTATAAAATAAGCATTCTCCACTTTTTTGCCCAACTTTTGCAGTCTTTTTATTAAAGGGACAAAATCTTCATCTCCTGAAATAATAATCGCAACATCATAAAGATTTTCATATGCTCCTGAAAGTGTATCAATAGTTAAATAAACATCATCGCCTTTCATTTCAAAACCATAACTTCCGTCTTTTTTCTTGTATCTTTTTCTTTTACATAAAACAACCTCAAAACCAGGAATTTTTCTAAGATGCTCAAAAAATCTCTGCATTTCCCAATATTTTTCTTTATTGATACTTATATCAAGAGGAGCATTATAGTAAAAAACTTTTATCAAAAGTCTATCTTTGACTATCAACTTAATAAGTTTCTGAAAATCAATCTTTTTTATTTTGAGATTTTTTAAGCTGTGATAAAGATTACTCCCATCAGCAAAAACAGCAACTCTTTCCTTCTTCTCATCTTCTTTATCAGGCATAATATTAGATATAAACTAAGATTATAAGGTTTGCGTTGTTTCTAACCGCTAAATACTTGCGTTGCTCTGCATTTAGAAGAATCACAAGATACACCTATCCCAGTCATAGAAAATCTTTTATCTATCATATTTTCATGATGACCTGGGCTACCAATCCACCCACTTACAAAGCATTCTGCCATCTCATCATTGCGATATGTAGAACCACAGCCTTCGACATTATAATGAATTGGAGTTTCTCCAATATTTTCTCCAGCTATAGAGGGGTAATAATAATTTAAATCGCTATGTTCAAAGAAACCTTGCGATATCATCTTATCACTCCAAACCCTCGCGTAATTATTTAATTCACTTTTTGAAGTTAATGTCTGAGCCCCATATATTTGACGTTCTTCATTTATTAAAACTAATATTTCTTGTTCTATTATTCCTACATCTCGAGAAGAACTATCAAACCATCCGCCTTTACTACCGGATGAACCTGAATTTATTTTATTTGATTTAGAATAAGATTCTGTATTAAGACTAAAATTTCCAAAACCAATAGGCACAAATAAAGAAAAATTAGTCCTATTATAAACATCAAAAACAGGATTTAATACCTCTGCTTTATTAGTGTATGCCTGCCATAGAAAAATTAAAATTAGTATGATTACTAAATATTTTAACCAATTTCTCTGCCTTTCAAATAAGTTAAATATCTCTTTAATAATTCTCCACCCATATTTTACAGCGAAAAATAAAGAGGTTAAGATAAGAACACCCTCAAGTTTAATTATCCATAGATTAATTTCATTTAATTTTTGCGCATTTGAATAAAAAATACTAAAACCTATAATTGCAACAACAAAAATTAAAGTTGTGGTAAGAACATAATTAAATCTGCTTTGGAAATCATAAGCGTGGCGTTCCCTTCTTTTTAGCCAACTCAACAAGTTATCATATTTATTTAAAAGATATTCTTTAATCCTATCAGAAAATTTTAGCTTTTTTGAAGTTTTTGGCGTTCTGGGCGGAATCGGGTTTCTAATCGGATCAGATATTGGTTCCTGTTCAACTTCTTCAGTTTTAATTGGTTTTGATATTCCTATAGGCCAAGAATGCGGAAGCAATTTTTTACATTCGTGATTTTCTGGTTGGAGGTGTTTATAGCAATGTATCTTTCCGCAAAATTTACATTTATGGGGTAATCCATCAACGGACTTACCACAATAATCACATTTCATGTAATATTGATAGTTTACTATTTTATTAAGCTTTGCAAAATAAGCTGAAAATCCGCAGATTATCAGCTATCTGTCGCATAAGCGAGTTCGAGCCGACCCCTAATTTTTCTGAAAGAAAAATAATCATAATCGTTTTCGAGCCCACCGAGTAATATGCCGCCTAACAAGTTATTTAAAGAACTAATGCTTTTTATATTCCATACATCTTCTGCAATCCTGTAATATCAGGCTGCTCAAGAGTCCGCCTAGATGTTTCTCCTTCATCAGAATAGCCATACATGGTAACAGATGAACAGACCGTATTATAGATATCATCCAATCCTATTGCGTGTCCTAGTTCGTGAGTTATAATATTTTGAAGGTCCATTTTGCTTGAATTTACACTGGCATCGCCCCACATATAATCTGTGTTCAATAGTATATCAAACTCCACGAGTTGCTTGCTTGTACGAGTATACCAAAAGGTTGTTACTCCTATGACGCCTGGGTCAGCATAATCACCGAAGACTATTGCGTTCTTGAAATTTTGCAATCTATATTCTGCAGAGTAGTCAATTATATATGAATTATTAAAAAGTTCTCGTGATGTTGAAGCATCCCAAGTTTCTGCAGATGCAGATGTTGCTGAAGTTATAAAGGATTCTGTTAGACCTTGAGGATTATTTGGGTTTATAATATAACTAACAGGGAAAAATTTCCACTTAACACCGAGGAGCTTATAACATGTTGGAGATGAGCCGCCCCTGTTACCCTGAGGTTTAGCGTAATGAATAAAATCAAATCTCTCTAAGGGTTCACCACCTCCATGCTCTTTAGGAATGTTGGGTAATTTTTCATCTGGATTTGCAGAGTCCTCGTCCACCTCTTCTTCCAGCTCTTCGTCTGCAGAGATAGAAGAAACTGAAGCTGTGACTGCGAATAGCAAAAGAAATACAATAAAAAAAGCACTAAAATTCCATTTCATAAATTCTTTAGTTTGAGATAGTATTTAAGCATTACCTTTATTGAGCATATAGTTTATAAATTCAAGTCTCATTTATTGTTAATGCGTTTCAGCTCAATTGAAATTAAGGATTTACTTATTGCAGGATTTATCATATCATTAGCATTTGCTATTTTGTTAAGTGGAGGATATAGAGCATTGTCTGATTTAGAAACTGGATTGTTAATAATTTTTAGCATTGCCTTTTTCACAGCCGGTCTTGGATTCTTACTGCATGAGTTAATGCATAAATTTGTTGCGCAGGGATATGGCCTTTGGGCTGAATTTCGTGCTTATTATCCTGGACTCTGGATGGCTTTAATATTTTCTTTTTTTGGATTTATTCTTGCTGCGCCAGGTGCAGTATTCATCCATGGCTTAATAAATAAAGAAAGAAATGGACGCATCTCTTTGGCAGGACCAGTTACTAATATTGTACTCGCAATTATTTTTCTATTTTTGGTTTTGTTTAATAGAGGGAATGGTGTATTAAACTTATTTTTTACATATGGCTTAAGTATTAATGCCTTACTTGCAGCATTTAACATGATTCCTGTACTGCCTTTTGACGGAGCGAAGATTATTGCGTGGGATAAAAGAATTTATTTTTTAACACTTGCCATTGCTCTCGGACTGTGGTTAGGAAGTTGGATTTTACCATAAAAGCATTTAAATACTCCTGCTCTTTATAAAAAAAATGGAAAAAAAAGGCCTTGTTATCGGAATTCTTGCTGTTGTATTGGTTGTATTAGTTGGATTTGCGATTTTTTGGGTAATTACTGGAAAGAAATCCGCTTCTAGCGAAGAAGATGTAACTTTTTCTGTTGATGAGGAACAAAATCTTGTCATAGCTCCTGGAGAAAATATGGAGCGTAGAATAGAAATCACGAGTTCTGGATTTTCACCGCAAACAGTCACAATCAAGCAAGGTGAGAGTGTCACTTGGATAAATAAGCAGAGTAATCCGAGCTGGCCAGCGAGTGCTTTGCACCCAACTCATACAGTATATCCGGGTGTTAACTATGAAGAAGGTGGGACTTACGGAGGCTCAAAGGGTTGCAATTCTGAAGGTGATTCCAAGGATGGAGCATTTGATCCTTGCAGAGGGCTAGAGGAAGGAGAAAGCTGGAGCTTTACATTTGAACAGGTAGGAAGCTGGGGTTATCATGATCATCTTCAGTTAGGAAAATTTGGTAAAATTATAGTAGAATAGATAAAATGGAGAATAAAAAAATTGATGATAAGTATTATTTTGTTTCTTTTTTTCTTCGCTGCGGGCTAGCGCTGGTTTTCCTCTACGCAGCAATCGCTGGTTTTCTAAATCCTCTTGCTTGGGTTGGCTTTGTCCCTAACTTTATAAAAGCTCTTATTCCTGCAACAACATTTTTGCATATTTATGGAAGTTTTCAAGTCTTGCTTGCTCTTTGGCTTCTTTCAAATAAAAAAATATATTTCGCTGCATTATTATCTGCGCTTATTTTATTTGCTATCATAATTGCAAATATTAAAGATCTGGAAATAGTGTTTAGGGATATAGCCATCATGTTTGGGGCATTAGCGCTTGCGGTTCTATCTTATCATAGGAGGTAACGATGGCCGTTCATTTGATTGTTTCACTTATTGTGCTTGCAATCTCTGGATTGGTTGATTCAGGATATTTATATTGGCATCATATTAAAAAGAAACCGCTAATTTGCCCTCTTAATCATGATTGTAATGCAGTAGTGGAAAGTAAATGGGGTTCTTTTTTTGGAATAAAAAATGAACTTTGGGGCATAGGATATTATCTGCTTATTATTATCGGGGCTTTAATGTTTTTCATAACTGGAAATAATACAATTCATATCTTTATGGTTGTAGTATCTAACATTGCCCTGCTATTTTCACTCTTTTTGGTGTATATTCAAAAATACGTATTGAGAGAGTACTGCTTTTACTGCCTTATTTCTGCATTAATCAATTTTCTTTTGTTTGTGAATCTCCTTTTGCTCTTTTGATGGTGGCTTAAAAAGCAGGAAGTTAAAGGCTTAAATATGATGGAGAATATTTCTAAGTGTTGCCGGCGTGCCAGAACGGTTAATGGGCGGGTCTCGAACACCCGTGTCCGCAAGGACTCCTAGGTTCGAATCCTAGCGCCGGCGTTTGATGAATCTTCCTTTAGTTCTGGGTCCGGGCGTCTCCTTCTGTCTTAGTTAGGAAATGATTAAATAAGGGCACTCCTAACTGGACTTATGCCAAATGTCAAGATAGAAATTCATACAAGAAGCATTGCTCTTTGATTAGAGAGCTTACATTCATGGAATATTTCTAAAGAAGATAAGAAAGACTTGCTAAAATTTATTGATGGACTTGGTTTAGGAAAAGTAAACGTCCAATAGAAAGCTTTAAATATGCGGTTACCTAATAGGTAACCATGTATAATGAGATACCAAACTATGGATTAAGAGCTTATGCTTTGTTTTTCTCAAAGCATGGCTTGAATGAAGAATTCACCCAATCAGACTTAGATTGGATAGTTGGACAAAGTATGAAGAAGAAAATATTTTCTTTATTAGTTAATAATGGATGGATCAAGAAAATTTCTACTAATTCTTACAAATGTGTAAATCCTGAAATGATCTTAAAAGGATTATTGGAGTTTAAAGTATCAAAGATAATGAAAGAAGCTAAGAAGCCCTATGCTTTTACTGGTTTGTCTGCTATTGAAATTTGGTCTGATTACTCGTATATTCAAAGGGGAAGAGAAAAGTCTCCATATTATATTAAAATTTTAAAGAAAGATTTGAAATATTGGAAGTCTTTCTTTAATAGATATAGAATTCCTAATTACATTAAAGTTGGTTCGACTATTGGAGAGTTTGTTATCTTAATCCCTGTTGATAAATTACATTCTACCGAAAAGGATGAAATGTGTGTTGATACGTTGCAAGAAACAGAGAAGATTGCAAAAGCGAACAGTTTTTATGCCTATCCTTATAACTATATGAAAGATAAATATGGAACAATTACAGCTTAGAGAAAAAGAGATATTCGAAACCTTAAAGAAGATTAAGAAATCTAACTTTGTAGTTATTGGTGGATATGCTGTTAATG
>CAYIDE010000059.1:0-5685 GCA_964362065.1 Candidatus Woesearchaeota archaeon
TGCCAAATAAATTAGTTTTTAAGTATTATTGTTGGCAAATAATCATTAAACTTTTTACCATACTACAAGAAATTTGATATGGTTTAAAATTTTTAAGTATTACAATATTAAAGATTATTCCATCGGAGCGCCGCCAAGGCGCGCTCTCCCTCCAGCTCCTGGGAGAGTGCCTCCGAGTTCAGGCGGAAGACCAGAGAAACCTCCGCCATAGGTTGCAAAATGCACATCAGGAAGCACATTGCCGTAACCAGCAAAATATCCTCCTATAACATCTGCTGAGCTATTCCAATAAGGAGTTGGCGCAGCTCCATAGACAGAAGCACCGAAAGCTTGCAAGGTATCTTTAAATGGTGATACTTGGAAATGCTGGTACCAATCGCCTGTTTCAATTACTTTTTTGAGCTCGCCTGCTTTCTTACTATATTCCTCGATGAGCTCCATATGCTCTTTCATAGGAACATTGCCCATACCCATTGGCAATTCTGTATGCTCAAGACCGAAATTATCAGAAAGATGAATGTGCTTTATATCTGGAGCAATGGTTTCAGTTTCTTTTAATATGTCTTTATCTTTGTAGCCATATTTACGCATCATGTTGATATGCCCAACGTCCCAAGTTGCTCCTATGAGCTTTTCTGCCTGATTTTTTGCCGCACTTTTAGAAAGTATTCCCTGCTCTTCTGCTTTTTTTATGAATTTATCTCTTGACGCTTCAATCAAATCTTTAATATCCTGTGCTCTTGCTAAGCCCATTCCCATAGGAGGATTCTCTATTGATATTATTGGCGCAGTGTCCTCAAACTTTTTATATGCCTGCAATGCAACATTGGAAAAGGTCTCTGACGCTTTATCAATTGCAAACTCGCGGAGTGGCTTAAATGCCTGAGGCGGCTCCTCAAGAGAAGAAAGCATTCTAATTCCTCTTGAAATTTCTTCAGCAAGCTCTGGAATTTTTGTGCGGTCTTTCTTATATTCTTCAGTTAGCGCAGCAACTTCATTCCTAAAATTCATAAGTCTTTGTTTATCTCCTGGATTTTCAGTTGCACTGTATGCATCATTGAATAATTTCTTAAAATTTATATATGCATCAGAAATCAGATTGCTTCCATAATTTAGCTGATTAACTTCTCTCTCTACTTCACGTGCTAAAGCCCTATTTTTTTTCTCCAGGTTTTTAATTTGTTGAGCATATTCTTCTGGAGCTTTCTGAGAAAGATTAAATGCTTCTAATACTCCTTTGCTTCCGCCATATTCCTGCAATTGGTCTTCACTTTTTGAAAGCAGAACATCAACTACTTCTTTTCCTCTAAGCATTTCATTATTAAGTTGTCCAAATTCTCTTTGCCAATTTTCCTCATTAAGTTCTTTAAGCTTCTGCATAGGATCTTGTGATACTTGAGTATATTCATCACGAGCTAGTTTAGGCAATGAGCCGATTTGTCCTGTCCGCTCATTAACTGCTCCCATTTGTATTATCTTTTGTTCACCATTTTCATCTTTTATCCAAGTTTCTGGCTCTTGAAGACCATTGCTTGAATGGAAAGTAACTATTATATTTCCTTTAGGATCAAGTTTGTGCCCTCTTTCAATTGCACTAAACATTGTTTTTTCTGCGAATTTCCTGGCTGTTTCATCCCATCTATTTTCTACAGCACCAGTTGGCTCAACAAGAGGTCCATGGAGCGTTAGTTCTGTACCGACAAGCTTTTTAAGACGGCGGATTTCTTCCAAATGCTGCTCTGGCACTGCCTCTAGAATTTTAGGACTTATGCCAGTAACTTCTATGGCTTTTGTTCCTGTGCTTATTTTTTCAGAAACTTCCCGTAATTGTGCTGCTGTATCTGGCCTTGTTGTGAGTGCAAAATGAGATGATGGAAAAGATTTTCCATATTTAAAGCCTAAGGGAGATTCTGCATATTTATCCCCAAAACCGTAATTCTGACCTTTGTAGAATGTTTCATATCCTGCCATTTTTCCTTATTTGAATATAGGAGTGATTTATTTAAATGTATGCGAAGAAAACCAAATTACAGAAAATCAGTGCGTCTTCTTCTGGGTGTTGATTCTCCAATAGGTTCGCTGCGATAATAATAACGACTTTTATTTGCAGGGGCCATTTCCTCTTGAGCTATAGGTGTAGTAAAACGCTGTTCGTCAAGCCTGGACAGTGTATCGCGCTCTGTTATTGGATTTTCCCTGAATAGATTTATAGGCTTTGTTTGAACTGGATTTTCCATTCTCTTCAACTGCTCCTGTGATGATTCATAAGCTCGCTGGGTCCTCCGAGGGGATATTGATGTGTAAACAGGCTGTGATGGAGCATAGGGCTGCTGCGCCTCTGGCCTAGGTGCGTCTGCTTGAGAAGGAATTTCCTCTTGACTAACAGAGGATGTCTGGGAAATTCTAATTGGAGGATCAAGAACGCGCACTCGGCTAGGAACATTAGCTGATGATGTATTTTCTGTTTCTTCTATTGTATTTTTATTACTGCCCTCTGTATTAAGTGGTTGTTCTTCATTTACCAATTCCTGCTCTAAAGGAGAGATTTTCTTATTGGGAAAAACTACTTTTTTTAGGACTATCTTTTCTGGGCTATCTATGGGATTTACTACCTTTATCTTTGCTGGCAATGCACGAATTTTTTTTATTTTTGGCATATTATGTAAATGTAAGAGAAGTATATAATACTGCTGATATGATGGGCTGTTAGGTACACCTAATTATGTCAAGGAACTTGACGAAAACTCCACCCTTTAGGGTGGAGTTGTTCCTTGAACATCCAAAGCACGAGCGCCTGTTACAAACCACGCCCTTTAGGGCGTGGTGGCGCATCGTGCTTTTGATTATCAAAGTTATTTTAGGTAAAGAAAATACTGAACTAATGTGATGCCCCACATAATTAAACCTACAGTAAAAGAAACAAGGGGAAGATAAGTCCCTGTTACGATAAAAAATCCAATTTGCGAAGCATAAAATCCAAGAGCGATTATTATTGTTAGTAAGGGTTGTCCTGAGCGTTTCTCCCGATAGTTTTTTGCTATTTGGGCCGGAATACCGATAAGCACTAATGCAAGAGAAAAAATACTTATCAAAATGCTAAGAACAAATATTAGATTCATCATTATTAAAAGTATTTAGGGTCTTATAAACATATCTTAGTTTTGATGACTTTAAGATTATATATCATGATATTAATACATTCAAAATAATATCAATAACATAGGAAACCGATAAGGGCTTTTTATTTTACTATCAAAACGCAGGCATGCCATGCGCTTTTTTATACGCATCATAGAATTTTCTGCACTCTACCCTTGCTTTAATAATGGCCTGGGAGCGTATTACTTTTTCAATGCTGGAATCGGGTGCAGGAGCTTTTGCGCCTTCATCTTTTTTATTTTCTTTTTTATTTTCAGGAACAAAGATTGAAAAAAGTGCTGAGAAAGGATTAGTATCATCGCTCTTTTTTTTCATTTCTTCCTCTTTTATCATTTTTTCTTTATCAGTAAGAAATTCATCTAAATCTACTTGTATTTGCGCGAGACTTTCATCTGTTGAGCTTTCAATGACCTTAAACATGTCTCCGAGATCATCACGCTCTACCTGCTCGCGCAGAAGCTTTAATTCATCTTCGTTAAGAGCGTAGCTGGTAAATATTAGCTCTACCCTGCCGCGAAAGCTGTAACCGCCCTGTTGAATTCTCTCTGGTATTGTTCTAAAGACTAACTCAACAATGATTATTGGTGAGTAGGAGCGTGCTTTCGCTTTATCAAACATCTTTGGAAGAAAACCTGGACGAGTATCATCCCTGACATCATATTCTGCCTCACCTAGCAATGTTAGCTGGAATAGGGAAGTGTTAAAGTTTGTCACTAAAGCAGCAGAGGGAGTTGCTCTTTGCTCAAGCTGCTGCGCTGCTTTCAAATATGGTTTGACCCATCGCGCATAAATCTTAGCGGTATTGACTTGTGTTTTCAAATAAATTTTTTCTATCTCGAATCTTTTTCTTAGTTCTTTTTCTGATTCTTCAATCCAGAGGAAAAATTCTCCTATACGCTGCTGAACAATTCTCTTCACGCGGTCATTCAAGTCAAGCTTTTCAACTTCTACCAGAGCATTAGTTGCCATAAAAGCATCAATAAGAGTCACATATTGAAATTGCTGGGCCATTAATTTTATAGCAGTATTCCCTCTCTTAAAATCTACTGTGTCCATCCATATTTGCTTAAGAGAGAGCAGAGCTGATTGCTTTTCCTCTTCATTGCGCGATTTATAACGCTCATAGAGTGCTAAGCGAACTTTAAACTCTTTCAAATCATAGATAATGTTTAAGATGGATTTTATAACTGCATTTATAGTGCCAAAAATTTTCATACCTTCCTCCTGCATGCGGGTTGCCTTTTGGCCAATTTCAGAGAAGTGACCTGAGCCGGGTGAAGAGATAAAGTTATCTATGAGCTTATCAATATTTTTCATGTCTTTGTAATCTTTCTGCAAAGTATCAAGAATCCAAAAGTATAATGGCTCTAAACTCTCACCTGTTGCATCATACATCAGTTCATGCTTTTCTATAGGATTTTTCAAGCCCTCTGCTTTAATAGGGCTTTTGTATTCAATTTCATCAAAATCCATATATTCTGGAGTTTTGGGTTTTGATTTTTCTGCTGCTTTCAAATATCCTTTTTCTGGGCCCTCTTCACTTATGATTTTTTTTACCTCTTTCTTAACTTCAGGATCGCAATATAGGTCTGGATTAATGGCTGCAATTAGGTTATGAATATTGACTGTCATGCTCTTTTTTCTTGTTTTCTTAGGAAAGCGGTTTATTTAAAAGTTGCTGATGATGTGAATTTGCATTGAACAATTGGAGCAATAATTAATAAGGGGGCAGATTTAAATAAACTATATTCTTATCTTATGCATGGGATTTTTGAGGAAAAAAGACAGTGTACCTGATTTGCTGGATTTAACACTGTTGCAGAAAAGGGGCATTTTGCAGAAATCACAGCAATTACAGAAGCAGGATGAACTTATTAGAGAGAATGAAGTTGTTGATTTTACCTATAAAGGCCTACCTGATGAATCTGCATCTGAAGCAGTGAACCCTTTAGGTTTTTTGGATAGTCTTGCAAAATCTGCTTCTCTTAGCGAACCTAAGGCATTAAACTTTAAAATGTCCAATACTGATATACAAAGCATAAGGGTTAAGATTGATGACCTTGAATATAAGTTAGGACGCCTACTCGATAAGATTTCTTTAATTGAATCAAAGCTTAGTTTGTTTGAAAGCAAGGTAAATTCTTAGCTTTTCCAAATAAATTTATAAAGTGTTTTCTCAAAGGTGGAACATGCATAATGAAGATTCCATTATTTCAGTTCAGAATTTAATTAAAAAATTTGGTAAAATAAATGCTGTCAATAACATTTCTTTTTCAGTTTCGCGAGGGAAAATAACCGGTTTGTTAGGACCAAACGGCGCGGGAAAAACTACAACAATTCATATGCTTCTTGACCTTATCACTCCAAACTCTGGATTAATAAAAATATTCGGAAAATCTCTCATATCAAGCAGTGAAGAAATTTTGAGCAGGGTGAATTTTTCATCTCTGTATGTTGCCCGTGTTAAGGAAAGAGGCTTGCTTATGAAATTGGATTAATACCCAATTTTGTTACTACCGAAGAGTT
>CAYIDE010000060.1:0-5550 GCA_964362065.1 Candidatus Woesearchaeota archaeon
GTTGCTTCTTTTTTTATTGGTACTTATGTCACTTAATTAGTGCAGTTATCTATAACTATTACTCTCGCATTTACAATTGCTTTCACTTGGCGTCAGACAATATTCGACGGGGCTGAAAAATTAGTAAAAATAATGACAAATGTACAAAATGAAGTTTCTCTTAGTGTTCTTACTTCCACTTTCATCACTCTAATTTCTATTATTTTAATCTATCTAACTGCGCGCTGGCTAAAAAATTATTAGTTTTTCTTATCTATTAAAGAAATAATCCAAGAATTTATTATCAAGTGCAATAACTCCCCCAGTCACTACACTGCTTTCACTTGTAGTAGTTGTAGCACCACTTTCACCAGTGGTTCCGCTCTCGCTTCCACTACCAGAGCTAGTTCCTTGCTGCTCTCCACTCGTTGTTCCTCCACTAGTTCCTTCAATTGGTTGAGGAGGAGGCGATGTTTGCAAAGGCGGTTGTTCTCCTGATGGAGGTTGTTGTTCCGGAGGCCTAGATTCAGGAAGGGGAACTTCGAATCCTGATGGAGGTTGTTGTTCCGGAGGCCTAAATTGCTCTCTCATAACTCTTTCACATGATTCACGAGTTGTTGCTCCCGCTGATTGGCATTCAGGCGGAAATTGAGACCATTCTTGTGAAGAACCGAAATCTCTATAGTCTCTTTGCTCTTCAACGTAACATCTACATGGATTGGAAGAATCTATATCTCCAAAGCTGCAATCCCATCTTCCTCCCTTTGCTCTACAGTCTCTTGCAAAGTTTTCCTGATAATCTCTTGTCTGTTGGTGCCTAGATTCTCCCTGAGCAACTATTAATTGATGGCATTTTTCTCCGTCATCTGGATTTCTACCATCAATACCTGCTTTTATACATTCAGGAGGAAATCCTCCCCCAGAATTTCCTCGCTCATCAAAACCCCTGCCAAAGTTTTCAGGCCCCCTTCCAGGGAAACCTCTTTCTTGGACATTATTGAAGATTTCTTCAAAACATTTTAGTTTTTCATCTTTGTCTTCTATACTTCTACAATCTCTTCCGAATGCGAAACCCTTGCCTGGACCATCCTGTCCTTTTCCGCCCTCGTTCATTCTGCTCTCTCGCATAATTGTATCACATTTACGAAAAACATTCTGAGGTTGTTCACAGCTTAATCCAGCAGATTTACATTCTTCTGGTAAATTATTTTCACACATATATTTTCCACATTCCCGGTGGTCTTTCAAGCCGGCTTCAATGCATTCATCAGGAGCATTATCGAGAAACATAATTCTTTCACAGGACTCTCGCATACTGCGCTCATTGCTAAA
Organism: Candidatus Woesearchaeota archaeon; assembly: GCA_964362065.1. GTDB lineage: Archaea > Nanobdellota > Nanobdellia > Pacearchaeales > GW2011-AR1 > VGKP01. The sequence continues at coordinate 1,312 of CAYIDE010000060.1, forward strand.
GTCAATATCTCCTTTTTCTGCAGCTTCAGCACACTCTTCAGGAGCATTTAGTTCAAACATGACTTTCATACAATCCTCTCTAGATCTCGCGCCCGCTTCTTCACATTCTGGAGGCATGAAATGGTCAAATTGGTCTCCTCTAACATCATCTTCTATATCAAAAAGCACTTCCTGCAGATGCGGAGGCAATAGTTCCTCCATCCCCTGTGTTGCTTCGTCCATAATTTCACATGCTTCATCATCACCTTCTTCACATTTTGTAGCCAAAGGAGCAACAAGAGAGCATTTTTCTGCAAAAGGTTTTATGCTGATATCCTCACACCTGCACCTTTTTCCTTCTGTTTGCATGCATTCACTCATAATTTCTCCAAATTCAATGGCTTCTTTTTTCTGCTCATTTGTTAGCTTTTTATCAAGGTCCCTATGCCATTTTGGTGCATCATCATCAGTCTTGCAGGTTTGTGCATATTTTTTAGGGTCTATTTTTGAAAGCGTTTCACAAAGGTCTTTAATTTTTGCAGCGATTTCTGCAGCTGTTTTAATTTCCTCCTCTTTATCCAATACATCATCAACAAAATCCTTTTTATCCTCTGAAGGAATTTCATCTTCAATTTCTCTAATTGCATTTCTGATTGCAGCAGCACTTCGCAGGGCTTCATCTTTTTCATCTGGGTCAATATTTTCTTCTGCCCGCTCTGCATATCTTCTATAGCGCTCAAGTGATTCTTCAGCAGCTTCTATATTTCCCTCTTTAACCATTACTTCAATTTCAGCAATCTTTTTTTCTCTGTTAGTTAAGTCATCCCTAAATCTACTAAGTATCTGATCTTCAACAAAGTAGAAAGTGCTGTCTGGAGTAATGCCTGCTCCCACGCTTAATTCAGCAGATAAATCTTCAGAATCATCTTCTTCAGAAGAATCTATTTCAGAAATATCCTCCTCTTCGTTATCTTCAAAAGGAGAAGTCTCTTCTAAAGCATCTTCATTATCGGGAGATTCTTCACTTTCATCAGCAGAAATATTTACTTCATCACCTTCTGCAGCAAATACGATAGAAAATGCCATGATACTTACTATTACCAATGCTAAAGAAAACACCCCTACCTCTTTTACACCCATGGATGATATAGATATTATTTCTATTTAAATGTTACTATGAACAAACCGCAATACTCTTTTGTCCAAATTCACACCCATTTACAGATAATAATGCGCTCTGCGCTAGTTCTTCTGAATCTATAGCGATATAATATGTTTTTGTGCTTTTAGGTGGAAGTATCGTGCAAAAACCACACGATTCGCCGCACTCTGCTTGTATTTTTCTATCATCAAGTTGCACAACTAATCCCAGTGTGTATATGTCAAGAATATCTTTATTTCGAGAGACAGTTATTTCCAAATCATTAGTAGAAGAGCGATAGCATGCACCATCAATATTCATCGGCGCTTCTATTTGCCATTCAGCACACGAAAAGGCAGGGGAAAGTTGGGCTTCATCGGTTAATTTACTTACGATAGCCCACAGAATACTGATAGAGGCAACACTAACAAGAATAAGAAATCCTGCAACAATAATGTTGGTTACGCCCCGCTTGTTTATTTTTATCAGTTTTTTCATGTTAGGAGATCCTGCACGCTCGTGCATCAATATCGTATATTGCAATGTTAAGCACTTCTCTCTCTTCGTAATCAAAAACTTCTAAGAACCTCGATTCAGGAAGAGAAGATATTTTCAAAGTAAATGGTCTATCACTCAAATAAACTTCTCCTGTAATTTCGTCCACTTCTTCTTTCTGGGAGTCAGTATAAATTAACTCAGGATTAAATGTTTCATCGTTCACACTGCTTCCATCCTCTCTTTTCACACTATATCTAAATCCTCCATCTCCATTTCCCCCAACACATCCTGTTTCAATGCTCTTATTTGTTATGTCCATTATACCTTCATGGTAAGTTCCTATTAAGAGATAATATGTTTCCTTAGAGCAGTCTCTTTGCTCATCTATATTTCTACCAGTAATGGGCAGTAAAGTTTTTTTCTCTAAATTATCAAGCAGCAAATGCTCATTAAATCGCCCATATCTCTCCGAGTTTAGTGTTCTCATTACTCCTGCTTCAATTGACCTATAATAATCAACTTTAGAGCATCCCTGATAGCATCCCTCTTCAAGTCCATTAAAATCAGAGCATTTTTTTACGCAATTCTTAGAGCTAGAAGAAAGTGATGCAGGCGCATATTCTTCAGCAAGAGAAGCAAATGCATGCCCAAACTCATGCAAAAAGACACTTAGCTGGGTTTTTTCATTTAAACTCATCACATTCAAATATGAAGAGCTTCTAATATTCGGTTCTCTGCTTTCAATGATAACAAGAAAATCATTTGGGCACGAAGCTGCTTTCTTCACAAGCTCAGAAGAATGGCAAAATATAGCAACATCTTCATAAAGCTCGCATTCAGGAACAAAAGAATCAATATAATAGAAATTGAATGCATCACTGTTTCCAGTAAAAGGCTCTGCACTAAGAAAAAAATCTTTATATCTTTCAGCAGTTTTTTCATCGCTGAAAAAAACAATATTTATTGCCTCTTCCCCGCCATATGCAAGAGTTTTACACACTTCTAAAGAAGGAGCTCCTTGCTCGCCGGGATTTTTTTTTATAGAAGGATTTTGATTAACAATTACCAATACTACAGACAATAAAAAAAGCACTCCCAAAGAAATCAAAATGAGGGTAATATTTTTATTCATAACAATTAATGAAAATCACTGCTTAAATAAATTACGTTTTTAAGTCCAGACAGCCAGTATACTTCCTTGAATGATCAATGACACCAAATAAAATCCAGCATTAATAAAATAAACTTTCCATGGCTTGCCTTCCCAAAGCACCATTCCAGTCATTGTTGTTGCAATAAAGCCAAGCCATATCCAAAATCCTGCTTCAAGCCCTCTGCCGATACTCACTGCTTCAGTATAATCAACTACATGTGCAAGAATAAAGCTCATTACTAAAGAAGAAATAAGAGCGAAAATATAACGCCAAGCCATTCCTTTCTCCTTGTCTTTCTGCATATCCTTCTCGTTCTTGCCAATGCCTTTCATCCAAATACTTCCAAAGACAGAAGGATTATACCAAATCATTCCAATAATCATTGAAACAATTGCAGAAACAAGCACAGCCCAGTAATTAATGTCAGGTGTAATTGCCATTTTAATTAAAAGCAGAGAGGGTTAATAAATCTTTCACATTTTAAATAATTATTTAGTAGTAACAGAATAGAAAGATTTAAATACCCTCTTTTTTATATGTCTATATGAAAACCCGAACAAAAATAATCAATGAAAGAATAGAAGAAACAGACTTTTATGTATTCAGCAAAAACACTGAAACAGGTCTTTTAACTTATTCTAAACCATTTGAATTAGAAGAATCACAGGCTGTAGCTAAAGCAGTAAATAAGGCAATAAAAGAAAAATACGGAAATGCAAGAGGATTAAGAGAAGGATTAAGTGTAGATGAAAAAAAAGCTTCATTATATAATATGAATACTTTCAAAGGAATTCTAGGAAGCCAAGAACTTGCAAGGCAAAGCAACGGAGCTTTAAGATTCTGCACAATTGAAGAGGGCTTGCTTCTTCATAAAGCAAAAATGCTTCCATCAGGAGAATTAATGGATTTTGGACTTGCAGTATATAGCTTAGGCTCACCCAATGAAGGAATAGCTAAATCATTAGTTCAACAAGCTCAAGAGAAAGGATATTCTCTGCCAATTCTTGCTTCATTTCCATCTTTAGAATTACAAAATACAGGAGAAGAATATGGAATTACTCCTAAATTAGTATCTGAAGTTGGTTTACTCTCTAGTGAAGATGCAAGTAGATTGTTAAAAGAAAATAATTTTAATATTGGAAGTTCAGGCGTTCAGAGGTTGGGTCGTGGCAGGGGCTGCGGCTGGGGTGCCGACTGGGACTTCTTGGACTACTTCTGCGGCTTCGGCGCAGATTGCAGGGTGGGGAGAGTTTCTGGTGAAGCCAGCGCAAAAAATTTGCAGGATATGGTAGACGCTCAAGTTAAGAAAGATTTTGATGTAAAGGAGAGTGATTTGCAAAGCAAATTGAGAGAATTAAAAGCAGAAAAAAGAAGAGTCATTATTTCTGTTGAAAAGATACTTAGCAGATAATTATAATTAAGAAGATATCTCCAGCTTTTTAAGCTGGAGCGATTCTAACGCAAAAT
>CAYIDE010000061.1:0-5497 GCA_964362065.1 Candidatus Woesearchaeota archaeon
CGTCGTCCCAATCCCAACGCTGCCATCAGCTGCTTGGAACAAGCCCTGAGTCTTTGAGCCATTTGTAAAGTTGATTGTTCCTACCACATTTAAAGTTTGGCTTGGGTATGTTGTTCCGATGCCGACGTTGCCCGATGAATCTAAAACCATCCTATTATTTGTCAGAGCCGTGGTAAAAGACATTAACCTATTGGTGTGGTCATATAAAATTCCACCATCATTTGAATCAGCAGCGTCTCCGAAGTCAAGAACGCTAAAACCTGTATTTCCCCCGACTATTGAAACTCTTGATATATCTGTCGTCGTGTCTGAGTTTTGAAAAATTATTTTTGTGTTCGCTGCCATCGATGTTGGTTGTGCTGAACTATCAGATACATGCAGTTGAACATTTGGATTCGTCGTCCCGATGCCGACGTTGCCGGCTTTTGTTACTACCAGATGAGTGTCCGTCCCCCCGCTTGGAGTGGTTGACGCGAGAGTAAGAGAATTGGAACCCGCTCCGGCTGGAATTTGCGCCGCCAGCAGTCCCCAGGGGGTCGTGGTCCCGATGCCGACGTTGCCGTCATTTTTGATTGTCATGCGAACCGCTGGTGTGGCAGAACCATCCGGAGATGTGTAAAACTGAATACGTCCTGGCATGTCTGTTCCAGCCCCAGATGTACCGTCAACAGTCGCTGTAATATACGCCGCTTGGTCATAATTAGTGCCGTCAGAACCTAAAAATATTAGGTAACCCAACACATCGCCACTGTCTACAAGAGAATGGGTGCCAAGTGTATCCGAATCACTTTTTTGTAAATATAATGCCCCACCATCAGAAACGCCAGACGAATAAGTTGTTATGGCCGTAGCAACATTTCCAGATTTGGCTATTTCCAGTTGCTGCCCCGGCCCCGTCGTCCCGATGCCGACGTTGCCGCTTTGGTCTATCCTCATTCTTTCCGTAGGCGTAAACTGCGAATTGGTTTCTTCTGTCCTAAATTTAATAACATTATTTGCTGCCGTAGCATGACCTGCCACGTCTATAAACAATCCGCTTGAATCAGTCCCAAATGCGCCCTCTAAAGCCGCGTCTGTATCCCTCACTGTGATACCTGCATTTACTGAACCCTCTACTTTCAAACTTCTGCTCCAACCAATGTTTGATGTTGGGTCCGTCGTCCCGATGCCGACGTTGCCTTGGATTATCATTCCATTTGACGGAGCTGCTGTCCCAACATACGAGCTTCCCACTGCTACGTTTCCGTTTATGTTTAACCTGCTCCCTGTGCTTGTTGTGCCGATGCTTACGTTGCCCGCATTCGGAACCATCAAAATATTTTCTTGTGAATTCTCATTTAAGTAAAGATCATCTGCGTCAATATCTAATCTATGGCCTGTTGTTGTATTTATGTGCCAGTTAGCACCGTCTAGGAAGATAGCGGCTCCATTAGTAACGCTAGATCCTCCTCCTATTGTGAGCAGTGTTACTGGATTGTTTGTCCCAATGCCGACATTGCCTGTCTGTGTAACAATTAGCTTTCCTGAGTTTACATCCAGTGAATTTGTAACTATTGCAGTGTCACTTACAGTTACATTTTTTGTAAATGTTGTAGACTGATTAGTTAGAGCGATATTAACATAGTTAGTGACAATTCCTGCTCCAAAATCTGCTGCTTGTATTGTTCCATCAACAATCATGCTTGAATTGATTACACTAGTTTCATTCTTCATTAAAAATCCATCGCTTCTCAATCTTCCAAAAGCTAAATCAGTATCAGTTATAGTTCCATTTGCAATTCCTTTTGCAGTAACTGCCTCATCTTTTATATTAGCAGAAGTTATAGCACCTCCAGCTATCTGCTCTCCTGTAATCAAAGTTAAAACATTTAAAGTCTTAACATACAGATTATTCCACCATCCAGTCCTGTTCTGTCCAAGATCATAAGTTGCATTTGATGTAGGGAGAATATAATCAGCAGTTATATTTCCATCTGAGAAAGTCACTCCAGAAATGTTTAAATTGCTCAAATGAGCCTGTCCAGTAACATTCAAATCTCCAAGTATAGTTAAATTCTTTTCAAATATCTCAGATTCATTAGTTAAGGCAACATTATTATAATTAGTAACAACACTAGCGCTTAAGTGGCTGGAATTAACAGCCCCAGCTGCAATATCAGCAGATTCTATTGTGCCTTCTTTGATATGCGTACTGTTAATAGTACTATCTGCTATATTCGCACCAGTTATAGTCTTCCCAGCTATCTGACTTCCAGTTATTAAGGTTAGTAAATTCAGGGTTTTAATATAAGCATTATTCCACCACCCATTAACATTATTTCCAAGATTATAAGTTGCATTAATCACTGGTACAATTGAATTAGAGACATTAACCCTGCCCAAACTAATATTTCCTATACCTGACTGAAACCATTGTCTTTCCTTGCCCCTGAAATCAAGGTCTACTCTATTGATATAAACTTCCATGTAATAGTCTTTTCCATATCCTAAATTTAATTGCTGAATTCCAGATCCAAGCATGGCATCTACTTGCCCATTAGTGATATTATTATAGAAATCGCTAGAACTGTTATAAATCAAATTACCGGCAGAAGCATCATCATATATCTCAACAACAACATCTCCTGTGTTGATATTAGCACCAGCGCTATTCCTGACATTAGCAGTGAAGCTCATTAAATCCCCTGCATAAACCGAGTTTATTGAAATAGCAAGAATTAAGGTAAATACAATTAAGTTGCAATCAAGCCCTCTTTTTATTATATTTTTCACCCTTTTTTCTAAATTTCTATCCCATTTTCAACAGCTTCCCTTACCAAAGTAATTTGCCTTTTTAATTTGTTGAATTCTTCAGGAGTATAGCATAAAAAGTCTACTGGATAATCTAGTTTCCAATATCTTCTGAATCCTAATGCCCTTTTAAATGAAGGTTTATTCCTGAAATTCGGACTGACAACAACCAAATCAAAATCACTCCATCTATGCGGTTTTCCATGTACTCTAGAGCCAAATAAATACATCTCAGAAACTGGAATTTTACTTGAAAGTTCCTGTTTAAATTTTTTCAAGGATTTTAAATGTTCTGCTTTGACCATTTTAGTATTTCCTCAGCATGTTTTAAAAGTTCAATACTATTCTTCATGTTAAACTTCTTTGATGGTAACTTGCCCCCAACATCCCCATATCTAGCGTCTAGATAAACATTATTAAGTTTTTCGCACATTTTCAAGATATTTTCCGGAGCATCTACTTTCCGAGCTATAAAAAATAAGTCATGAGTTTTAATAAGCTTACCTGTTTTGCTTATCAGCACAGCTTTTAAAATCTTCTCTGCCGATTGTTGAGAAAGAAATACACATACATAATACCTTTTATTATTAAAATTAATTTCAGCGCTCTTAAAATCATCCTTAGCAAGTCCTATCCATCTTTTTATTTCTTCCTTCATTCTACATTCACTGTCTTATTATTCTCTTCATCTCTTGCATTAGCAGTGAAGCTCATTAAATCCCCAGCATAAGCAATAGGGATAAATAGCAGCAATACAAGAATCAAGATATTGTAAAATCTCACCATCTTTTTAAATCTTTAAGATTAGAAAAGAAAAGAGAGATATATAAAGTTTTTTATAGTAATTAAGTTCTTAAATAATTCAATGAAAAAGAGTATATTTTTAATATTCATGCTTTTAAATACTAGTCTAGTCAGCGCTCAAACAATAAACATTCTTGGAAAAGAGTTATCATTGTTAACGGTTTTGCCAGGAATATTAGCTGCGATACTTGCCTTGTTTTTCATGATATTATTCATAAAAGATTCTATTGGCAGTTTTCTAAAAAGAAAAGCTGAAGCTAAAGAAATAGAAAGTAAAGAGGTAAAAGAAGAAATAAAAACAGAAGAAAGACCAAAATTTTCAAAAGAAGAAAAGATGCAGAGCATACTAACAAGGCTAAAACATCTTAGTCCAAATATATACACAGCAGATCCAAAAAAGTCACTATCAGACCTAGATTTGTTAGCAAAAGATTTTTTCGAAGAAAAGTATTCTATACATCAAGAATATAGTTTAAGTGAATTAGAAGGTTTAGCTGGTATAAGTAAAGAAGAAGCAGATATAAGCAAAGAGATATCCTTTCTAAAATATAGTGGCCAGCAGGTAAAGAGCAACGATCTTGGTGTAATAAACAGCAGGCTTTACAAGCTAGTAAAAGAATCATGTCAGAAGAGTAAACAAGGAAAAAATTATTTTCAAAAATTAGGAATAAACAAGGAAAAAATTATTAAAATATTAAAAAGTGTAAACCTGCCTAAATTTTATTTGCCAAATTTATCCTGGGCTAAAATTTCTTTCCCTAAATTCTCCTTGAGTTCAATATTAAAAAGGCAGGTTATAATCAGGAAAATAAAAAAGGGTATCCAGCTATCAAGAACAAACATGCATGAAGCTAAAAAAATTTACGGTAAAGCATTAATAGATTACTGCAATCTGCCAATAGGAGAAGCAAAATTTACAGATTAATTTGCAAATGTTAATTAAATGATATAAGAAGTACCTCAAGATGTAGAAAAGAAAATAAAGAAATTAATAGAGCTAAAGGAAAAAAACAAGGTAGGCAATGAATCGAAAAAGTTAGTGTCTCATCTTAATCTATGGATAAACAGGTTAGAAGCAGAATCGAGAAAAAGAGAGATAAAAAAGAAATTTGAAAAAAGTGAATATCCTGTCCAAATTGAAATAAAAGCAAAACCAAAGTCAATAGAGTATCAGATAAAAGAGATAACAGCTTACGCACCAGTAACAATCCCAAAGAAAGTGGATGAATCTGAAGAAGTAAAAAAATTCTTAGAAGAGAAGAAAAAGGCAGAAAAAGATATAGTAAGCATAGATGAGCTAAGGTCAAGATACAGGACATTAGCAGAAAAAGAATCAAGATATAAGCCATTAAGCATAGAAGTTGAAAGAAAGATAGATATGCTGGCTTCAAGGTATAGTTCTAAATCTCAGATTTAAAGCACTCCATGTAAATGTTAAAACAATTAATGCAGCCAGGAGTAAATATAAGGATATATCCCTGGAAATTAGTTTAGTTTTTAAATTTGCAATCTCTGCATATGCCTTATTTAAGTCTTCTTTGCTTTTTGCTCTATAATACATTCCCCCTGTAGAATCAGCAATGCTTTTTAAGGTGTCTTCATCAACCTTCAAAAGAATATCAGTTGCATTTATTATATTCCCTCCTTCTAAAGTGCCTACAGCAATAGTGTGTATGGTAACAACATTTAAGGTTGCATAGTTAACAGCCTCATCTAAAGGAAATCCAATATTGCCCCTTCCATCAGTAAGAAGAACTATAGTCCTGCTTTTATCTGAGTTGAGTAAAATGTTAACACTAGTAGTTATAGCTTCTCCTAAGTTAGTGCCCCCTATTCTTCTAACATCAATATTTGCTATTTTTTCTTTTAGCACATCATGGTTGTCATTTAAACTGCTTTCAAC
>CAYIDE010000062.1:0-5325 GCA_964362065.1 Candidatus Woesearchaeota archaeon
TATTTAAGCTTTGTGGAGTAATTTTATAGTTTGTACACTCATGCGGAGATACTGATAAGGATATGTATGGTCAAGATTATCAAGAAAAGAAATGAGGAAAATAAAATTTTATAACTATTAACGAAAGATATATAAATATATAACCTTAGTTAATAACATGGAAAAGATACCCTTAGTATTGAGACTTAAGAAAGAAATGCATAGAAGGATCGCTTTTGCACAGGACATTATTATTGAAGAAGTTTATAAAAATTTCAATAATGCTGTTTTACATGGCGGAACAGCTATTTGGAGGTGCTATGGAGGAAAAAGATTCTCTGAAGATTTGGATTTTTATCTCTCTTATGATAAAAACAAAATAGATGATTTATTTGAATCTTTTAAAAATAAAGGATTTGCAATAAAGAAAAAAAAGATATCTGAAAGAAGTATATATTCTGAAATGGAATTAGATAGGACTAATGTGAGATTTGAAGCTACATTTCAGAAAGCAAGAGGAATTATCACAGACTATGAGAAATCAGAAGGAAATTTTATAAAAATATACAGCTTAACACCTGAAGAATTTATAATAGAGAAAATAGATACTTACCTTAAAAGGAGAAAAATAAGAGATTTGTGGGATATATTTTTCTTAATCAAACTTACTAAAGATTCTAATTTAATTAGGAAAAAAATTGAAAATTTGATAAGAAATTACCTGCCTCCAGTGGACGAAGAGAACATAAAGACTTTGATTCTTGAGGGTATAACTCCTTCTTCTAACGATATGCTTGAATATATAAGGAAAAAATGGGAAAACAAAAATATTTAAATGAAGTTGAATCTCTCTTTAAAAAGAGCCCTGTTGTTGACTTTAAGTCAATTGAAAGAATAGTTGGGAAAAAATCAAAAAAAAATAATTATGCTAAATTGCTTATTCATGGGCTGCTAAAAAAAAATAAGATAAAAAAACTTGCTAAGGGATATTATTCTATGCATAATGAATCTACTTTGGCTGTTTTTTGCTTCAAGCCTGCATATTTAGGACTGCAGGCGTCATTAAGCATTCATGGATTATGGGAACAAGAAGGAATACCTGTTATTTTAACGACTAAAAAAGTTAGAATAGGTATAAGGAAAATAATGGGAAGCAATGTGTTGATAAGAAATATTGCTAAAAAATATTTTTTTGGATTTGAATACCTAAAGGAAAATGATTTTTTCTTTCCTTATTCTGATATTGAAAAAACATTCATCGATATGGTTGTCTACAAACAAAAAATATCTTCAGAAGTTCTTCATGAAATTAAGAAGAAGATAACGTATAATAAAATCAAAGAATATCTTAAACACTATCCTAATATGATAAAGAATAAGGTTTGGAAATTACTTGGTTAACAAAAATCAATCTTCCTGCTCGACTCTGGGGGCAAGCACAAAAGAAAGTACCACATTGCCTGTGAGAAAGTCAATACGCATAGGATGATTATTGCTAAAGGAAATGGTAACACGGGATGAAATTTTTGCTCCTTTAATAAATTTGTTTAAATATTCCAGAGAGAAACGGGCTGTGCTATTATCTGCATAAATCTCAACATCTTCAGAAGAAAATTCTGCGCGTGCTGAATTAAGTCCGCGAGCTTCAACAATAAATTTATTTGTTTCTGAAATAAAAGAGCAGGCATCGGAGACTACGAGACAATCCTCAATTACTTCTGCAAAGGCTGAAGCATCCATCTTGATAACAGAAGTAAACTCCCATTGGGGCATCTCTTTCTCTTCTGCGTCAATGTCGATGAGTGCGAGTGAAAAATCCCTCTTAATTTTGTCCATAATTGTAAGCCTAAGAAGGTTATCTTCTGTAGAAAGCGTTAGAGAGCTTCCGAGTCCACAGCGCCTTAGAACAGAACGAAGACTTTCCAAGTTAATTCCGAGTATTTCCTGCTTTTCCAGCTGAAACTGTGAAAATAGATCTGCAGGAAGTTTAAAATGGACCATTGCCACGTTTGCAGGATCAATCGCTGTCAGAGACATGCCTTCATTATTCACCTTTAATCTTACTTCAGTTACAAGCTCTGAAATAATAGAAACTATGTCTGATAATAGCTTTGGGCTTTCTAGTTTCAACAGCATGGGTTTAGAGAAAGCATTTAGCTTTTAAGGTTTATGGTAGTCAAAAACCACAACAAACGCTATATACTCTTATTTCTCTTTTTTATGATGGAAGAAAAAGAGAAGAGAATCAGAGCTCTTACAAAATTATATTATTCCAATCCTAAAGTCCAGGAAGCCATTTTGAAGGCCGGTATTGATAGAGAGGTAGTTCCCAGATATTTTGAAGGATTCGGTAAAAGGCCTGACAGCATTCAGTATGCTTCTGATATAATGGGATGGGTGATAAATGGAGCTACTTCTTTTCATTCATCTGAAGAGATATGGAAAGATCCTCTCAGATTAAGCTCTGAAATGAGCCAGCAAGACATGAACGAATTGCGCAAAGGCTGGGACCTGATTATTGATATTGATTCTCAGTTTTTAGATTGCTCAAAAAAAGCAGCAAAGCTTATTATTGCTGCATTGGAACATCATGGAATAAGCAATTATGGTATCAAATTTTCAGGAAGCAAGGGAATGCATTTAATAGTTTCAGGAAAAGCTTTTCCGGAGATATATGGGAGCAAGATAATGAAGGACATGTTTCCTGAATGGCCGAGGGCAATTTCGGAGTATCTGATGAATTATATCAGAAAAGACTATAATAGAGAAGTCGGAAAAATTTTAAGTCCGAGTGAGATTGCAAAAAGAACTAATTATACTGAAGAGGAATTGCAAGCCGTACAATGTCTGCAATGTGGAAAAACTGCAGAAAAAGGAGTTTTATTGGAATTAATTTGCCCTGTCTGCGGTTTAAAAATTGAGCGGAGAGATGTAAAGATAAGTAAAAGAAGACTAAGGTGTCTAAATTCCGGATGCGCTGGAGTGCTGGAAGCTGGCATTGATAAAACTTATTATTTCTGCAAGTCTTGCAAAGATCCGATTAGAGAAAATTTTCCCCTTAGCTCTGAAAAAAATCCTGAACTTTTCTCAAAAACTGGGGAAATACAGGCTGAAAAAATTGCAGACCTTGATCTTGTACTGGTTGCACCCAGACATTTGTTTAGGATGCCTTATTCTTTGCATGAGAAAACTGCTTTAGCAAGCATTGTGCTAAGCAAAGACCAAATTGATAGTTTTACACCAAGAGACGCGGATCCATTAAAAGTCAAAGTATCAAATTTTTATCCTGAAAATAAAGAGAATGAGGGCAAAAGGCTCTTATTTTCAGCTTTGGAATGGAAGCAAGCACAGGAGAAAGAAGAGCATGTGGAGGTTAAAACTACTTATGAAGATATTGATGTCTCTGGCATTACAGAAGAAATGTTTCCTGAGTCAATAAAAAAACTACTAAAGGGTTTAGAGGAAGGAAAAAAAAGAGGATTATTCATTTTAATAACCTTTCTTAAAGCCCTGAAATTTTCCAATGAGCATATATCTCAGAGAGTTAGGGAATGGAATACTTTGAATAAACCGCCCTTAAAAGAAGGATATGTTAAAAGCCAATTAGAGTGGCATTTTCGTCAGAAAAGAAAAATCCTGCCTCCCAACTATAATAATTCTGGTTTTTATCAAGATTTAGGATTGCTGGATAGCAAGCCTGAAAGTAAAAATCCTGTTGTTGATGCTATAAGAGCTTTCAGGAAAAAGAAGTTCTGATCGTATGTGGATTATTTTTGATAAAAGTAAAAGATTAAATACCAAATTAACAAAATAAAAACATGAGCTTGACAGATAAATTAAAAATATTGGCAATTTCTGGGGCATTGGCTATAAATCATCCTTTGGCTTCTAAGGCTGATTTAGTTGCGTATTGGAATTTTGATGAAGGTTTTGATAATATTGTATATGATTCAAGCGGAAATGGAAATAATGGAACATTACAAGGTACAACTTCGTGGACTACAAATGGCATATCTAATAACGCATTGAATTTTAATGCTGAAGGAAGCTATGTCCTTGTTCCTTATTCTTCAAGCATAGGAGAGCTACCTGAAGTAAGATTAGAGGCATGGGTTAAAAGAAACTCTAATACAGGTGGAATGATTATTTCTAAAAATGGCCCTTATTATCTTTCAATAAGAGATAATAAAATTGAAGGAGGAGTCTATGCTGGAGAGGGATGGGGCGAGATTAGAGGAATAACTGAACTTGAAATAGATAAATGGTATAAAATTGCAATGTCATATGATAAATCTCATATTAAAGTTTATTTAAATGAATTAGAGGATGCACTTATACCCAAAACAGGAGATATATTAGTTACAGGTCAAAATCTTTACATTGGTTTTGGTCAGCCTGGGCATGACCAGTATTTTGATGGTATTATTGATGAAGTGAAGATATATAATTCTGCTAATGTTCCACTACCTTACTTTACTAATATTTCTAGAACTGATGATAATATAGTATTACAAGTTAATACAATTAATAGCCAGTTGTATATGCTTGAAAGTTCAACTAATCTATCTTCTTGGCAGAATATTACTAACTTTGTTGGAGAACTTAATACAAATTTAACAGAAATCGTCTTACCTGCACAGACTGAAAATAGAAAATTCTATAGAATTAAAAGTTTATAACTTTTTATTGGTTTATCCTATACATTTTTAAATAACTAACTCCTGTATTTATCATGAAAAAGGGAGTGCTATGTTTTGTGGGGATTTTATTAGTATTTGGTTTGTTGTTTATATTTATCCCCTATATTTATGCTGCTGAAGATAATACGCCTGCAATAACTGATAATGCTGATGACAGTGAGGCAATTGATTTGGCATATCAATGCCTTAAAAACCAAATTAAAAATAGAACTAATCTAAATCTTGAGCAGGCGATATTCGCTTCGCTTGCTTTAGGAGATGAAAGTAATCTTAAAGGTATAATTGATAAGGAAAAAAAATCTGGAGAATTTTGCTGGCCGAGCAAGGGCTGCACTTTAAAGGATACAGGACAATCTGCTTTGTCCTATCAGATAAATAATAAAAACTCAAAGGAAATTGAAAAATGGCTTCAATCTAAAAGTGCGATTTCTTCTGAATTAACCTGGTACTTAGAAATTGATATTCCAAGCAGAGAATCTGCATCTTGCTCTATTACAAGTGATGGGCAAAAAAGAACAATAAGTATTGGTGAAGACATGCTTATTAAGGATAATGCTGCTAATAATTGTTTTTCTATTTCTTTATCTGGATACTGGCTTGAAGTAAAACCTGCTTGTTTGGATAAGAGTTTTGATATATCCTGTGA
>CAYIDE010000063.1:0-5301 GCA_964362065.1 Candidatus Woesearchaeota archaeon
AACATGCAATCTTGCTGTACAAACACTACAAGGCATTGCTCAATGCGGGAATGGAACTTATTCAGCGAGCACTGATGCATCTGCGCTTCAGCAATTTTATGCAAATATAGCACAGGATATTCTTCAGATTGCATATGCTGAACAGGTATCGCTGGTTACTGGAAATATAACTAATCGTTTGTATCCTGATTCATATATTCAATTTTCAGAGTTGCAGAAAATAAGACCCTTTGGCTTGCTTATTCCTCTTGAACAGATATTCAGCGATGCTACCACAGGCAGTTTTTCTGTACCAAATGATGCACAGCTTGTTAATGCAGAGGTTATTTCTTATTCTGGAGCTCGCTGGACAGCGCTTGCAAGTGTAAATGGTATTAATGTATATAATTTAAGTAAATATGGAATAGATTATAGTTTATTAGGGGACCCATATATGGTGCAGCTTCCACTTTCTGCTCTGGGTATGAGCAATACAATACAGGTACAAACAGGTACGGGTCCGACAAATATAACTTCTGGCTCAATTTCAAATAAAATATTGTATTTGCTGGTAAAGAATATTTCTACTTATTCTCCCCTTTCAGGCAGGGCAGATGGCTGTTTATGGAGCATAGATTTTGAGGATGGCAGTTCAACTTTAAGTCGCATACCTTCATCATATTCAGGAAGCGCAGCATGCTCATACACTTCTGCACAGCAGAGTTATGATTCAATTGACGCATTGCAAAGTTCAGTATACCGCTTGCTTCAGCTACTTGATTTTGACAGTGATGGAAGAGTTGACAGCAAGTTTGTTGAGCAAAACCTAGAGATTGATGAATCATCTGTGCAGGGAATTCCTTATACATGGTCAACAGAGGTGCAAATACGAGCATGGCGCTGATAAACCGCAGAGGATTTTTTTTCACAATTATTATTATTGCAATATTATCTTTAGTATTGTTTTCTTCTGTATTTTACTCTGAAGTGCAGGAGCGGCAGGCAATTCAGCAAAGAATTAAAACCATGAATGCTTTTCTATTTTCATTGGAAGAAGATATAGAGAGAAATATGTATATTGCTGGTTATAGATCTTTGTTTCTGCTGGAAAAGAAAATTATTGAGAGTGGAAATTTTATTAACAATGTAAATGCGAGCGTGCAAGAACTTTTTTATAATGGTACATTGGATGGAGTAGCGCAGGATATTATGATAGGTGCAAAATTTTCTGATATTGAAACTGCTTTGCGGGATAAGGCAAGGGTAATTAATGTCAATGTGAGCTTAACACAACCCAGCTTTGCCCTTTTGCAGGACAATCCATGGAAGGTGAAAGCAGTGTTCAGCTCGCAATTGCTCTTTGTGGATATGACTGGTCTGGCAACATGGAATGTTTCATTGGAGAAAACAGCAGTTATTCCTTTAAATAACTTTGAGGATCCATTATATATTGTATATACTAACGGACAAGTACCCTATAAGATTGTAGAGACACCTTATAGTGTTTTTGTGCAGGGTAATGACGTGAGCAATCTGACTATTCATGTTGAGGGGCATTATTATATAGCTTCGTCCCTTGCACCGAGTTTTTTAGATAGACTTGAGGGGAGATTTAATGCTAACCCGCAAGGCATTGAGTCTCTTGCAGAGTTATCTGCTTTGTCTGCGCAAGGAATTTCTACTGAAGCTAAATCTGTTGTGGAGTATATTTATTTTTCTGGAAATAATCCAACATCTCATCAAATTTCCGGAATGCCATCATGGTTTAGACTTGATGATGCTCATTTAGCAGTGTATAATGCATCTCATTTGTCAATTTAAGATTTTTAGGGCGGGAGCATATTGATTTGTTACTGGGCTATACGCTTCCGACGAGAAGCGCAATATTTATAAACTCTTATCTGCTTATTTGGTTGTCTATTTTAGACAATAATCAGTGAAAAGGAGGTAAACTATGACTATAAAACGAGGGCAGGCAGCTATGGAATTTCTGATGACGTATGGCTGGGCTATTCTTGCAGTCATTGTAGTAATAGGTGTCCTTGTTGCTTATGGATTTTTTAATCCTAGCAGACTTACCCAAGAGACTTATGCTCTCAATGCACCGTTTAATGTAAGGGCTGCTGTCGTGACTGGCGGAGCTGCTGGAAGTGCAAATGTTCAGCTTGATATTATTAATGGGGCCGGTGAAGATATAACTCTGCAAGGCATTAGTATTTCCGGCTGTGGAAATAGCGACCCTTCAAGTGGAACAGGTGATGCAGCTAATATAGGAGCTGATAATCTTCAGGGCGCAGGTACGCACGCTATGAATTCAGGTGCTCAGGAAATAATGATATTGACTTGCTCAAGCGCTATTACAGTAGGCAATCTCTATAAGGGAGATATAGCACTTACATATACAAAGAGCGGAAGTTCACTCAACTTACAATCAACAGGCTCTGTAGTTAGCAAGGCGCGTTAAATTTTTACTTTCTTTTTATTATTTTTTATTGAGGGATACTTTTAAATAACATATTTGATTCTGTGCCAGATGCGCACGTGGCACAGTGGTACTGCGGTCGGCTGCAGCCCGACTTTTCCCAGGTTCAATTCCTGGCGTGCGCTGACTTTTTTCATCGATCTATATAGTGTAATAGGAGACTTCTATTTGCAGAGCAGCAAGTTTAAAGTGTTACAAAAACTGTATCACTTTAATAAATAAGTGTTACAAAAACTGTATCACTTTAGAAATATTTAAATACTAGAAGAAAGTAGAAAGTATATGAGGAAGGAAGATTTATTTTTTGTATTATTTGCCCAGCAGAAGCAGTTTGAGGAAGAAAAGCCAACCATACAGAGAGAAATAACAGAAAGAGCTTTGGGGTTTATAAAATTAAATTTACCTTTAATAATAACTGGAGTGAGAAGATGCGGAAAATCGTATCTGCTTAAAATAATAAAAAATGAACTTAAGTTAAGAGAAAAAGACTATTTATACATTAATTTTAATGATGATAGACTTACTACTTTTGAGCCAGAGGATTTTCAAAAGATAATTGATTTTCTTCATGAGCAAAGATATAATGAAAAATGTTTCTTGTTTATAGATGAAATTCAAGAAGCTGACAGATGGGAAAAATGGATAGACAGAATTAAAGAGGATTATTATATTGTTATAACCGGATCTAATTCTAAGCTCTTAAGCAGCGAGATTTCTACTATATTGACTGGGAGATCATTAAGTCTTTGGCTTACCCCTCTCAGTTTCAGAGAGTTTTTGGCAGCTAGAGCTATAAGTATGGAAAATTGGAAAGTAGACTCTAAAAGGCAGTCTTTGGCAAGAGCAGAGTTTAGGAACTATCTTGAGCAGGGAGGATTTCCAAGAAGAGTTTTGACGGGGCAAGATATTATCCTAAAAGAACTTTATGAACAAATTCTTTATCGTGATATAGCTGACAGATTTGGAAAGAATCTGACAAAGGTTATTAAAGAGATTTCTATCTATTTATTATCTAATCCCTCAAGCTTAGTAAGCGTGCGACAAGTCTCTGCTATGACTGATGTGAAAAATTTAGGAACCGTAAAGTCTATATTAGATGTCTTTGAAAGTGCCTTTCTCTTTTTCTTTATTAATAAATTTGACACTTCTGTCAAAAAGCAAATACAGAATCCCAGAAAAGTCTACTGTATAGATACTGGATTCTCTACTGCGCTTGGATTTAGAATGTCAGAAGATAAAGGCAAATTACTGGAGAACGCTATTGCAATCGAGCTGAAAAGACAGGGCAAGGATATATTCTACTATTCTGATAAAAATGAATGTGATTTCGTTATACGGAGAGGCGGTTCTATTGTAGAAGCTATACAAGTATGCTATACTATAACAAAAGAAAGCAAGGAAAGAGAGATTAATGGCTTATTAGAGGCGATGGAGAGGTTTAAGATTAAAGAAGGCAACATCTTGACCTATGATCATGAAGAGAAAATAAAGATAAAAATGAAAAGAATAAGATTCACGCCGGTCTGGAAATGGCTGTTGGATTTAAGCCCAGCTATCTAAGACTTACAATCTGAGAGTTTAAATCTATAGACCATGTTATTCCCCCAACGATTCCTGGCGTGCGCTTTTTTAGGAAAGTAAAGATTTAAATAGTTCTAAATATAGGACTATTCGTATCTATAAATAGGACGGATAATATGTATATCTTGAATGAAGAACATAAAATTGCGACATGCTTTTTGCAAAAACCCTGGAAGAAACTTACTTATATGGAAATTCGTAAAATATCAGGTAAGAAATCTAAAAGCTATATCTATCGAACTTTAAGTCACATGAAGAAAGATAATGTTATTGAAACAGAACAAGTAGGAAATTCTATCTTGTATGGACTTAAACTTAATTCTCTGCAGACCCAGTCTTATTTAGGCCTATTAAGTGAATCCATTGCTTGGGAAACTAATCATGTACCTGAACATATCATTGAAAGCCTTACCAATAAAATAAGAAAAATTACCCCCTTTTTTATCTTTATTGTTACAGGAAGCTATGCGAAAAGAACCCAAACTAAAAAATCTGATTTAGATATTACGATTATTTGTGATGACGCAGTAAAACCCAAAGCAATTATGGCAGAGATTAAGATAGAAGGCGATTTAAGTATCCCCATAGCTCATCTTTTTGTTTTTACGCGAAAAGAATTTTTAGAAATGCTAATCGATAAAGAGATTAATTATGGCAAAGAAGTCGCACGAAATAACTTAATTTTTTATGGGGGAAATATTTATTATAATATTTTAAATGAGATAATAGGAAATGGATTCAGAGGCTGAGATTTTATTAGAACGTGCAGAGTATGAGATATTAACAGCAGAGATACTAAAAAGATTAAGTGAAGAATCAGAAGTAAAACAGACTTTAAAAATTCCATCCAATACTACTTTTTATAGTTCTGTAATCGGCCATGCTTATTATGCAATCTTTTATGGTGCAAAGTGTTATTTAATTTTAAAAAAGATAGCTCTGCCTGAACAAGGTCAGCACAATGCGGTCTATCTAAAGTTTAAGAAATTAGTAAAAGATGGAGAATTGGATAAGGAACTATTGGATATTTATGAAGATGCGAAAATTAAGGCTGAAACATTACTCTCAATTCTGAAAGATGAGCAGGAAAAAAGAACTCATTACACTTACAAGACTTTTCCTCAGGCAAATAAAGAGCCTGCAGAGAAGTCTATCAATAATTAAGAAGATATCTCCATCCTTTTAGGATGGAGCATCTTATCCGCTAAATATTTCTACTAAATAAAATATGAAACAGGGAGAGCTTGTTGCAGCTCCCT
>CAYIDE010000064.1:0-5281 GCA_964362065.1 Candidatus Woesearchaeota archaeon
CTGATTAATGGCATTAAGAAAAGCATCTTCTTATTCAAAGATGAAAGCTCGACCTTATACGAGACATTCAAGAATCAAAAATAAGGCATATATTAAGACAATTCCTCAAAACAAAATTGTTAAATTTTCAATGGGCAGCCAGAAAGATTATGTGCAGGACAAGCATAGTTTTGTTGTGAGATTGCTTGCAGAAGAAGATGTGCAGATAAGAGATACTGCACTTGAAGCGAGCAGAATGTTTTTGGTAAAAGTTCTTGACAGCACAGCACCAGGACAGTATTTCATGATGCTGAAAGTACATCCTCATCACTTTCTTAGGGAAAATAAGAGCGCGGCTGCGGTAGCTGGTGCAGATAGAATATCTACAGGCATGACTCAGTCATTCGGCGTAATTATCGGCAGGGCTGCCTTGGTGAAGAGTGGGCAGGAAATATTCTTTATATCCTGTGCTAATGAAAAATCGGCGAGGATTGCCAAAGATGCTTTGGCATCAGTGAAAGCGAAAATTCCTTGTGCAACAAAAGTAATATTTGAAAAACTGCCTGTTGTTTAACTTTCAGCAGTGATAATATTTATTAAGCTTTATTCATTTAGAAAAATATGCGAAAGATATGGGTGCGAGGAACTGGTTTGGCTTATCTTCTATTAGGTATGTTCTTTATTGTGCAGCCTTTTACTGGATTAACTGGATTAATTATAGGTGATATACTGGAGAAAGAATATACTTCTTTAATTGGAATTGTTTTTTTTATTTGCGGTACAACATTACTTTTTATATCGATCAAGCTAAAAAATAATGGAAGTCGAAATGGAATGAGTGTGTGAAAGTTTATTAACTTATCTTGATTATCTTTATTATGCTTCAAATTGAGCAGAATAGTGGAGATGAGAATTTTATAAAGTGGTTTTCTGAGCTGACAGGATGGGATTGCGCAATTGCAGGAGACAAAGGAGCATCAATTGCTAATCTTTATAATCTGGGTTTTTTAGTACCGCAGGGTTTTGTTATTACAACTCAGGCTTATAAGTATTTTCTTGAACAAAACAATATGGGAAAAATTATTATGAAGATGTTGGGTGAATTAAAAATTGGTGATAAACATTCTTGCTCTGCTACATCAAAAAAAATTCGTGCCTTGTTTAATAAATCAGAAATTCCAAAGCACTTATCTGAAGAAATTCTTGAAGCATACGATTATTTAAGTTTTGACCAGAATAAAATTGAGCAGGAAAAATCTGAAGCAGTAGAGCTTTTAGGTCAAGCTTCTGAACTTGGCCTGGTATCTGTAAGAAGCTCTATTGTTAAACCAGAAACTAGAGAAAAGGTCAATGATATTAAGTTTGAGACTTTTTTACATGTAAGAGGAAAAAAGTATGTGCTTGATAAAGTAAAAGCCTGTTTCTCATCTCTTTTTGCAGTCGAAGGCCTCTCACATTTAATTCAGAAAGGAATTGGTTTTAATGAATATAACATGGCAGTGATTGTACAAAAGATGATTCCCAGCGATATGGCAGGGGTTATCTTTTCTCAGATGCATTCTCATACAGGAGATAGGATGAGCATTGAATTAAAAAAAAGCAGTGAAAATTCTCGCGAACATTATATAATTGACAGAGATTTAAGCAATTTCAATATATTAGAAAGCAGTTTAACTGAAAATAATAGCGCATCAGAAAAAAAGCAATCTCTTAGTCCATATGAGCTTAAGATGCTCGCACAGCATGCTCAAAATATTGAACATAGACTTGGTGAGCCTCAGGAAATTACTTTTGCTTTGTCTGAAAGGAAGTTTTATTTTCTGCAATCTAAGCCAGTAGAGATGCTGCCACAAAAACCTTTTTTAGAGAGTGATGATAAACAAAAAGAAATGACAAATGACGCTAGTGAGAATATCGGGTATTTGTACGAGCTTGCTGCAAGTGCTCCTAAAAATAATAAGGAAAAGAAGGAATCAGCAGACATAGAAGATATAATATTGAAAGAGCTTGGTGATTCTCCTAAAGGCCCATAGCTCTATTTTTGTAACTACTTATTAGTTCTTACAACCGAAAGGTTTAAATACTCTTATTTTCTGGAAACAGCATGACAAAGAAAGAAGATTTAGAGCAATTGGTAAATTCAGGCAGAAAATATGAGCAACTGCAAATCCTGCGTTTACAATATAAAGAAAATCCTAGTTTAAACATTGGCTACGAAATTGCTAAAATAACTGGGGCTGCTGATAGAGTGCCAAATATAACTCCAGATATTTATGCGGCTGCAACTCCTGCTGAACAAGGTCTTGCCTTGGAGAGAGAACTTGGGGACACTGGACATAACCTATTGACTAAAGTACAGGAATATTATCCTGATGTTATTCGTGATATTACCTCTGGTGAAGAGGCGCTTGATCAAGTCGGAGTGTTATTGAGCAATATTAGACCTGTAGAATACAGAGGTGTTCCACAAGAGATTTTTGATGCACATAAAAAAGCCTACGATGCCAATCAGGACAATAAAAATCCTGATGAGGCATTCAGAAAACTTATCAGAGAAGTAGAAAAGGTTTCTCCTGCACTTGTTGGCCTTGTATATGCAATATCAATGCGCTCTCCCGATATTAAAAAAGCCATAGTTCAGCAAAATTACATAATTGCAAGTAAAGAATTAAATGAAAAGATGAGAAGCTATGGTAATTCTCAAGGTTATCTCACTAATCTTTATGAGCGTTCTGAAGATAGGGAAAAAGTCGAAGTTGCCCTGCAATATGGAAGAATGTATGCTGCTTTACATGAGGAAAAAAATGAAAAATCTTGAAAATTATCAAACCGATTCACTTTCAATATAAGTCGCTCAAGGTTTTTTGAAAACAGCAAAAATTCTTGGACAAATACACTTGGATAGATTGAGGTTCGAATCTAGAAAAGGTTCTTCTATTACTAAAACAGATTTACAGAGGATATTAGCATATAATGAAATAAAAGATTTGAATGGAGGAGATATAAAACCAAGTAATGTAGGTTTATTATTTTCTGCTTTAGAATGGACTATGTGGATTCCTAAAATTGATTATAAAGGTAATAAATATGGAAAATACTCCTCTGAAAGAGAATTTAATTTTTGTGGAATTTGTGGAGAAAAAATTCTAGTTTATAATGCAACTTATCCTGACGGAACTATGAAAAACAGCATATCAGAGCATAGAGCAGAATGCAGGAAAAAAGATGTTGCAATAATGGAGATGAAATTTTATCCAGACCGGTCTTTTTTGAAATCAGATTGGTATTGATTACTTAGAGAAATTTTAATAAATAAACTACTCTTTATTTGTGTTTTCCAAAAGCTGCTTAATGATGCGGGTCATTTCTTGTAAAAAAGCTTCTGCATTTTCTTGCCATTGCTCTATGTTTGAGCCTTTGATACTTGCAATATGGCCATGAGAGATATTTTTGTGCAGTTCATGCAAAGTAGAAAAATTCCTGACATAATTCTCCTTCAGCATTTTATTTTCTACGAATGTTTCATGAAGCATTTGGGGAATTTGTTCTGGAGAAGGAGGAAGCTTTCCAGCAGTCATAAGTGCTGCTTGTGCTGCATCCACCATGCACCAATAAACTCCCTCAATAGAGCTAAGCTCGGCTGATTTGCTTCGGAAGAGATGTAAAGGGGATCTTTGAAGCGCGGCATATACTGCTTCATGTGTTGAGCGAATTTTTCCTTGAATTAGAAGAGCCTTTAAAGGAAGGAAAAAACCTCCTGAATCTATAAGCGCTTCTCCGTACCTTAACATATTTATAACTACTGGCTCCCCATAAAGAAGGTCTTGCCACCAAGTTGTGAGTTTTATTGTGTTTACGTGCAGTTCCCTGCCATAGTCAAGATTTTGAATAAGCTTCCCAAGTTCTTCACGATACCAAGCTGTAAGCTCTAAATCCCAATTTATAGATGCATCATCAATTATCAGAACAACATCAACATCTGACTGTGCAGTGGCTGTATTTTTTGCTTGGGAGCCAAAAAGGATAGATGCTTTTATAATGCGGTCGAATTTTTCATGCACTTTTGTTGCAAAATCCAGGGCAATATCTCTTTCGCTCATGGAATCTATTTTCCTGTAGAGTTTATCTGATTTTTTGATCTTAGGCAGAGACTTTGACTTTATAATGCTCTTTTTTTTCATTTTCTGATTTTTTTAAATAGAGGATGAAGTATATATATTCTACTCTTATAGTGTTTTTAAAGGTTTGGAAAACTCACAAATTTTGGACTGCCCCCCCTATATTAATTATACATTCAATAATATGCTCAATAAAAACCAATGGATCTTTAATCATATTATCCTGACCTCTTGACTTAATATTCTGTCTCTTAAAAGATGATATATTCCATTATAAGTTAGTAAGTCTACTTTTATACCTAATTTTTCCTTAAGCTCGCGTTCAAGAGCAATTAAGTCAAATAAACTAAATCTTTTTTGGGCTTCAATAAGTATATCAATATCACTATTTTTCTTCTGCTCTCCTTTCACATAGCTCCCAAATATCCCAGCTTTCTTAATTCCATATTTTCTTAGAGTTATAACTATAATTTTCTTAATTTTTTCTAGGTCTTTAGAGTTTTTCTGTTCTGCTATTTCCATAGAATTATTAAAGAAATCTATCTTATAAAACTTTATGCTTGGCAGAGTTATCTTACATTAAACCTTAAATCTTTGTTTTGTTATGAAAGATTTATAATACTCCTTACATTATTTTATTAATGCCTCTATAGCTCAGCAGGTTAGAGCACCAGTTTCGTAATCTTAAAATCGGAAAAACTGGGGGTCGGGGGTTCAATTCCCTCTAGAGGCTCTATCTAATTTTTATAAAATACCTTATTCAAGGAGTGAACTCAATATCATAACTACGAGGTTCAACTTCACACTTTGGACAATATCTCACAAAGCGGGTTCTTACTCCAGTTCCTGCGCATGGTCCAGGTCCGCTATATGACCATCCAGTTACTGCTTGTTCCATTCCTAAAACATTTGAACCACACCCGTAACAAGTAGCAATTGCATTTTCTGGACTTTTTGGTTGGACATAAATTATATCAGTGCCTTTACGATTGGAATACCATGCTTGAGAAGTTTCCGCAAATTGAAAAACAGGCCCTAAATTCTGAGCAGCTTTCCATTCTAAGTCTTTACCTTTAAATATTTCATTTTTTAATCTCTCTAAATTATTCTTAGTAATAGTCATACAATATGCCAAATAAATTAGTTTTTAAGTATTATTGTTGGCAAATAATCATTAAACTTTT
>CAYIDE010000065.1:0-5062 GCA_964362065.1 Candidatus Woesearchaeota archaeon
TTTATTTTTCCTTAATTTCTAAGTGGGCATGGCGCTCTTTTGAAATTTTCTCTATTTCTCCTAAGACTGATAACAAGGAATGATTAGCATCTTTGAAATCTTTTGCTTTTGATATAAGAGAGAATCTTGAGGAGCCAAGATAGCGGATTTCTATTAATTGAGAAGCATGAGAGAGGATGTGTTTAATATCTTCTATACCATTTTCTGAATTAGTCTTTAGGATGATTTCACGCTTGACTATTTTTTCCTTATCTTTTTTTTCGGTAAGAAGCTTTGTAATTTTTTTTACTTCTTCTGGCGGGAAGAATTGGCTTAAGAGTGAGGGATTTTCCCTTGCCAGATCAAAGAATTCTTCAAGAGAATAAGATTCCTTGATCTTGGCTATGCTTGCTTTAGGATTCTCGCAAGTTGCTTTTAGCATATTTAGAAAATTTTTTTCTTTTTTATATAGTTTTTGCATACTTTCACGCTCTTTTCCAGTTACTCTGCGGAGACTAAGCTGGATATGCCCATCATGGGCTATATGAAGAATTTTACAAACAATTTTTTTATTAGGGGAAATGTATTCTCTTAGGTTTCGAATACGCCCAGCAGCAACTTCCGAGAGAGGCATACTTCCTTCACCATTATCTTCGATATATAGGAATACTATGGCTCCTTCGATGCTTTTTACAGTGCACATGACTATATCATCTTCTTTTAAAGACATAAAACCTCCTTTACAAGTGCTCTCACTTTTACTTTTCCCCCCCTGGTTTTTACGAGAAGCCAATTGCACTTGCTGCATTTTATTTTGAGCGATGCCTTGCCAAAGATTAGCTGAGGAGTTTTACATCTGGGGCAGACTACTTTCAGGAATTTTGTTATATTTACAGATGCCATACTTCACGATAGAGAAAGGGGTTTTAAATCTTTACTTAGTTTGGGGAAGAGTTTCTAAATCAAGAACCTTTTGCAATTCCTGCAGAAATTGCGTTTCTTGCTGTTTTTCTATAAGACAGCCCGCGGCCTTTGGATGACCGCCAACTTCGCCCCCTATCTGCACTATCACGCTGTTTAATACTTCACGTACATTTCGTCCTTCTTCGCCGACTATTCTTGCTGATACTTTAATTTTATCTTCATTATATGCTAAAGCAATAATCATAGTGCCCTTTGTATAAACAGGAGAATGAGATAAGATTGAAGCGACAGTGCCGATGATTGTATCTTTTATAAAATTCTTTGCATTTAGGATTGTGTAATTTCTTCCTTGGATTTTTTCCATTTCCGATACATATTTTAGCGCGCTTAACAGGCTTTGTTTATATTCGGTATAAATACTTTCAGCTTGCTCCTTGTATTTTCTGTTTCCTAAGCAGAAACCCAGTGCGACGTGAGGATAGTCCATTCTACTGCATGCATTTATAAGAGCGGAGAATTCTCTCGCATCTTCCTGCTTGTTAAAGAACTTTAACAGATAAAGATTTCCAATCATAGTATTTATAGATTTTTCTTCTATAGAACGGAGCATGACTGCAGTAATTAAATTGCTCATTTCTTTTTCTGATAATTCTGCGAGGGCTTTGAATCTTCCGTCTATTTTAGGAATGTTTGCTTCTCGCAGGAGTTCTAAAACTCCTTTATAAGAGCCAGTAACTCCAGGGATGTAAGCAGATGAGGAATACTCAAGAGCTTTATCTAAGGGCCTCGAGGATGGATATAGAAGAAGGCCTTTCTTTATGATTATTTCAGCATCTTTAATTATTTCGTCATATATTTTTCCAATATTTTTATCCAGAGAATCACCCACCATGCCAATAACTGCTAGATTTGCCAAGTCTTTATTTATAGATGAGAGAGATTTTGCCCAAAGATAACAGATTCCTGCTCCAGAAATAGGTTCAGTATTTTTTATATGGGGATTGACCATAAGTACATTATCTGGAATGTTCTGAGTAATATCATGATGGTCAAATATTATTGTATCTGAACCTTTTTTTTGAAGATGGTTAAGACTGCCAGATGCAAGATCAAGAAAGATTAATAAATCATCTGCCGGAAGGGTTTTAATATAAGTTTCATCTAATCCTTTGATAATATTAAGTGAAAATTTTTTGTTCCAACGCTGCATTGCTCTTGAGAAAATTGCGGCAGATGCGATTCCATCAGCATCATTATGGCTGATAACAGTGATGTGCTTGTTTTTGCTTATTAAATTGATTTTATCTATTGCTAATTTTATGAGTTGCTGCATGATCTCCTCTTTTGTTTTTTTTATTTTTCGTTGGTCTGTGTTCTGCTTAATCGATGAATAATCCAAAGCTTTTTGCTAAATGAGCGGAGTGCAGAATAGTCATGCTTGTGTTTCTGCATGTGCTCCTCTAAAATTTTTATTTTTTTTTCTACTATGTTTTTTTCTGAGTTTTCTGGTATTTTTGAATCTTTTATTATTTTAGAAATGCGCTTTCCCAAGAGCTTTACTTTAGGAATGCCGTGTTTGTCTCTAAGGATGAGGCCTATTTTTGCAGGAATATTTCCTTGTTTGTACAAATCAATTACAAGTTTTTCTAATTCTGCAGGTTTTATTTTTACCCATTCAGGTTTTTCTTTTACTATTTCTTTGTCCATGGCAATGTACATTGTGCTTAGAGTATTAAAAAGCTTGCGGTGGCTCTTTTTATGCAAGATGTCGGAAGCTTTAAAAAGAGATTTTACTGAGGAAAGTTGAGCTTGGACCCATAGTCTACTGGTCAATTCTGGCGAGCTTAAATTTTGACCTTAAAAATATGAAATTACCTAAGGAGCTTCAGAGATATTGTCCATATTGCAGAAAACATACTAAACAAACCTTAGCAATCGCTAAGCAAAAATCTCGCTCTTCTGCACACCCGCTCTCACGGAGCTCTACTGCCCGCTTGCAAGCACGGGGCTTGCGTGTTGGCTATGGAAACCAAGGAAGATTTTCAAAGAAAGGAGTTAAGGATTGGAAGCGGAAGACTAAAGCCACTAAGCGTTTAGCAGTTCTTTATACTTGCACTGTCTGCAAGAAGATCAAAGGCGCCAGAAAATCCATAAGAGTTTCACGTATTGAGATAGGGGAGAAAGTTGCAAAGTAAAATGGCAGAAAAAAAACAGATTCAAAAGAGAGCATTTTATGATGTAGAAGCACCACTCACTGCCACCAAGATTCAGCTTTATGGAAGTTCAGCAGAAGCATTGGATGGAAAAGTCATTACACTGGATTTAACAAGGAGTTTGCGTGGTAAAAGTTTGGAATTAAAAATGAGAGTTAGGTTTGATGGCAAAAAGTTACTGGCAGAACCAGTGCGTTTGACCCTCATGGGCTCTTATATCAGAAGAGCAATTCGCAAAGGTACTGATTATGTTGAAGATTCTTTTTCTGTAAATTGCAAGGACGGTCTTTTGTTAGTAAAGCCGTACCTTATTACACGGCATAAAGTTCATAGAGCTTTACGGCGCGCTCTGAGGGTTGCAGCAAGGAAGTTTCTAACAGGGCATTGTACAACGAGAAATATAAAAGAACTATTTGGAGAACTCATGGCAAATAAAATTCAGAAAGAGCTTTCCCTGAAATTGAAGAAGATTTATCCTTTGGCTTTGTGCGAGATTAGGTGGTTTGAGGTTGTTGGGAAGCAGGGTTAGCTTTTTACATGCTTATTTATTTTTTTTGACGTTTTTCTTGAAGAAAAGATTATTAAATAAAGAAATTATTAGGATAGTAGCATGACTAAATATAGAAAGAGAATGTTAATCTTAATAATTTCTTTTGGGATTATCATCTATGCTCTAATTTTTTTATTCTCACTTGAAAGAGTTCAGGATAAAAAGGAACATCTGCTTATAAAAGATGTGGGTCATCTTTATCCAACTTATGTTAAGAAAATAGTAAGAGATAATCAAACAGAACAAATAAAAGAAGTATTGGCTGATGCACGTGAAAAGAATCTAAATGTCTCTATTGCGGGAAGTCAGCACAGTCAAGGCGGGCATACTTATTATAAAGATTCAGTTGTTTTAAATATGAAAGACTATGACAAGATTCTAAATCTTGATTTACAGAATAAAGTTATAACTGTTCAAAGTGGAGCTACTTGGGATGATGTTCAGAATTATATAAATCCATATAATCTCTCAGTTAAAGTAATGCAATCATCAAATGTTTTCACTATTGGGGGTACTATGAGCGCAAACGCTCACGGTAGAGATTTAGATAAAACTGCAATGATAAGCACTGTTAAAAGTTTTCGACTTCTTTTGGCTAATGGAACAATAATCAAAGTTAATAGAACAGAAAATTCAGAATTATTTGATTTAGTTATTGGGGGCTATGGAATGTTTGGTGTTATATTAGACGCAGATATTCAATTAATAGATAATGAAATCTATAGAACAACAACAAAATCAGTTAACTATAGAGAATTTCCAGATTATTTTGCGACTCATATAAAGAATAATGAAAGTATTGCTCTTATGTTAGTAAGACCTTCTATAGACCCGAACAGCCTTTTTGAAGACCTTACAATCTTTACTTGGGGAAAAACAAATCAGCCACTTAACAGCACGTTAATTCCACTTACGAAGGAAGAGCACGTTATCAGAGATAAATTTCTTTTCGGTCTTTCAAGAAAATATGATTGGGGGAAAGAATTGAGATGGTATCTTCAAAAGAAAATTGAATCTGGGGAAAATCGTTTAATCTCAAGAAATAATGCAATGAGACCACCAGAAGCACCGATTGAACTTTTAGAGCATAATTCTGAAAGCGATACAGATATACTGCAAGAATATTTCATACCTACAAGAAACTTTGTTAATTTCTCAGAAGACTTTATCCAAATATTAAAAGAAGATGATGTAAATGTTTTAAGCTTCACAATAAGATATGTAGCACCAAACAATGAATCTTTATTATCTTACTCTCACAATGAAGAATCTTTTGCTATCATCTATTATAGCAATGTAAAACTAAGAGAAAAGGAACTGAAAAAGACAGAGATAACCGTTCAAAAAATGGTTGATTTAGCTATAAAAAACAATGGAACTTACTATTTAACATACA
>CAYIDE010000066.1:0-5005 GCA_964362065.1 Candidatus Woesearchaeota archaeon
GAACTTATATTTAAACCTGCTTATTCCCTAGAATTTCTTATATAGGATGTAGCCTCCAGCATGGAAAAGTTTAAATAGAAATAAAAAGTCTTTACAGTATGACTTTAGATAAAAAGCCATTAAAAGAGATTATTGGCAAACTTGTAGTAACAAAAGAAGGCAAGCGTCTTGGCACTGTAAAAGATATTACGTTTGAAACCAAGACCGGAGAGCTAATTCAAATGTTACTTAAAGATCCTACTCCCTACACAAGAAACCTCAATCTCGAATTATCTCCCGCCAAAGACGCACTTATTCCGTATAATACTATTATTGCTATTGGTGATTTTGTTGTAGTTTCAGAAGAAGACCTGGCATAACTTTCATAACCATATTTAAATATCTCTTTATATAAAACATATGCAGCTCATAGGATTTAATTTTCACAATATAAAAGCAGAAAAGCACTCAATAAACAAACCAATTAAAAATATTAATACCGATATTGAATTTACAGATATAGAAAAGGAAAAAATAGAACTCATCAAAGATGGTGAGCCTCTGAAATTTTCATTTAAATTTTCAATAACATATCAGGAATCCCAGGAAAAAAATGCAGATAAAATAGGAGATGTTACTTTTCAGGGCAATATTATTATGCTTGCAGAAAAAGAGCTCTCAAAAGAAATTCTTAAGTTATGGAAGAAAAAACAACTCTCTCCTCAAGTGCGGGCAGGCCTAAGTAATATTCTTCTTCGGAGATGTTCTCCGAAAGCAGTTGTCCTTGAAGAAGATATTAATTTACCTTCGCATCTTCCCATTCCACAGGTGCAGATTCAAAAAGACCAGCAATAGACCCTTTCTCATAATAAATTTCCTAATTTTCCAAAGTCCAGAACTTTATCATCTTCCCCAACTATTTTAATTATAAACCTATCCAAATGAAAATTCCATGCCAAGTTATTTTCAATGTTAGCATTTCTAATATCAAAACCTCCACCCACATCTATAAAACTCGGTAAAATTATTATTTTTTTATTTCTATACCCTCCCTCTAAAAAACATTTATAATTCTCTTGTTTTGCACCATCTTTTAAGCTAATAATAGGATGTAAATGCCCCATTACCCATACCTTAACTTCATTCTTATAGAGAATAGGAAAATCCCTGTCCCCATGCACAAAAGCATAATTATTCCAAATATAAAAGTCACAAACTCTAATCCCTCTTCTTTTGGTAATATTCATTAAATAATTATCATGGTTTCCTTTAATAGCTATTATTTTTCCGCATTTCTTATCCAAATAATCAAACAAATTTACAAGTCCATATCTCTCGCCCTCTCCCAGCCCAGAAAATCCGTGCTTCAAATCTCCAAGCAGCATTATCTTATCAGCCCTGCCTATTTTTTTAAATATCTTTTCAAAATCCACTATCACAGAATCAAAAAGCTGTTTATCAATATCTATTCCACCAATCTTTCCACCACCAAAACCAAGATGAATATCTCCAGCTACCAAAACTTTTTCTTTTTTCTTCTCTCTCTGCCCTTCTTCAATCAATAAACATTTTCCGATATATTGAATCATCATTTCTTACAAATATAAAAAAGACTATAATTATTCTTGACAATATCTTCATCCTTAACAATTAACCCATAATATCTGCAGGTTTCCAGAGGAGCAATAGCCGCCCCATGTCCTATTTCAGCAACGAATCTCGCAGACGAGTCTGTACTCTTCATTTCTTCTTTATATGTTTCTGCATAATTTTTTTCTAAATAGTCAGCACATTGCTTCAGCACTTGACCATGCGACATTATAAAACCCACACTTTTTCTATTTCTAGCCACCGCAAAAGAGTGCTTAATTGGCACAGTGATCTCATCAACTACTTTGAATTTATAATCTTCAATTCTCTGCAAATAGTTTTCTATTAGCCCCGTTACAGAATTTTTAACAGGAATAAGTATTCTATCAACCCTATTAATACTTAGAGATTTTATCACCTCATCCATGCTGCCTAAGACAACATGTTCAAAATCTCTATTTAGGCTTTTTGCAGCAATTTCGCTATTTGTTCTTGGGCCTAAATAACCTAATTTCATATTCTTTTCTCTCCAGTATATTGAATCATTGTTTTTCTATTACCATTAACTTTAAATGTCCTTCTGTTCTGATAAAAGAATGAGAAATTCTTACAATACAATCTTGTGCAGCTTACTAATAATGTGCGGGTGTGATTCTCAAAAGACAGATCCGCCATCGCCCACAATAAATTCTTCAAATATATCAAAAAGAATAGAACCCAAAGATAGAGAAAGAGAGAATAAGGAAGATGAAATAACTAAACAAATAACTAAAAATGGCTATGTTGCTCGCGAACCTTTTTCTATGTATAAATTCTCTCAAAGGAGCATATCAGCAGTCACTTTTCAAACAATAAAAAATGACACATTCAAAAAACTTGCAAAAATATTATACGGAGATAGTATCGACAGGATGTTCACAGAAGAAGTAGATAAAAATCTCATTTTCCATCAAAAAAATTTCGATTCAGACAGCATAGTATCAAAAGGATTTACAGACAATGTTCAAATCCCGGGAGGTTTAAGGGTGAGAACATATTTATATACTAGAAAAATAAGTTCTTTTACAAATAAATACCCTGAGAGAGATCTTCAAGTATTGTCCAATACAGGAGAATATCTTTCTGCAGACCACGGTTATGCCCAAGAGATTGAAAGTATACCCGACCTTTTAATGGTTGGGCGACATAAACTTCCCTTTGTTACATTTAATACAGTAAAAGGAGACTCCCTTGAAAAATTAGCAGATATTCTCTATAAAGATGTTTTTTCATCATATTATTGCCTTGCATTTCCAGAAGTCTACGAAAACCCCCAAATTAAAGAATACCATAAGGAACAATCTCTCCCAGCAGGTTTACAAGTAAGAACTTTTATGTTCCCTTATCAATATACAGCCTTTACAAACCGGTTTCCAGAAAGAAAAGCACAAATTATTCCTCCAGAATTATCTTCTGATCTTACAAAGATTCTATCACGAAATAACCAATAAAAGCATATCCCAATCTCATTTTTCCTTTCCCCCCTATCTTCTTCAATAAGCAGACATTTTCCAATATATTTTATCATCTTTCATAGAATTAAAAGAGGTAATTAAGGTTTTCTCTAGCATTACCAATATATTTATAATTAAGAGTTACCTAGCAAAATAATGAAAAAATATTATAAAACAGCATTATTAAGTATGATATTACTACAAGGATGCGATTCTAAGAAAATAGAACAAAATCCTCTCCCCCCAGCAAGTAAATCTTCAATTGTCCAATCAAGAATAAAAGATAATAAAGAAGATGAATTAAATAGATACGGTTATGCAGTTTATGAACCCCAGACATATAACTATTTTAACCTTATCTGGTTTAAAGGAAGCATTTCCGCAGTTACTTTTCAAACAATTAAGGGAGATAACTTTAATAAATTAGCAGAATTGATATATGGAAAAAGAGAGTATGATACTTTAGAACAGGCAAAAGAAAATTTAGTATTTCACAAAGACAATTACGAATCGCGCAACATAAAGTATAGAAAACTTCCAGAATATTATTTTATTAAAGAAGGAACTAACTTAAGAACATACTTCTGGAATAGAAATATAAATATTTTTACAAATAATCATCCAGAAAGAAATCTCCAAATACTCCAAAACACTCCAGAATACTTTGCAGCAGACAATGGCTATGGGCAAAAAATTACAGAAATTGGCGATCTCATAAGAGCCGGAAGGGACGAATATCTTTTCATTTCATTTAAAACTTTAAGTGGAGATACCCTAGAAAGTTTGGCGGAATTGCTCTACAGAAAAGATTTTTTTTCTTATAGTCATCTTGCTTTTCAAGAAGTTTATGAAAACCCAGAAGTTGAAAAATTCTCTAAGGATCAATCTCTTCCATCAAATTTACTAATAAGAACTTTTATGGCCCCCTATCAATATGAAGCTTTCACAAACCATTTTCCAGATAGACAAGCACAAATAATTCCTCCGCAGCTGTCTCCAAACCTTATGAAATTATTTTCGCGAGCTAAATAAGCCTTACGATAAATAATAAATTTACATCCTATTAATCAAATTCAAAATTTCTCTATATTTCTCAATCGAAAGATAAAAACCCAAAGTTATCATACTATTAATATATTTTAAAGCATCTTTTTTAGTAATTATCTTTCTTTTCAAAAGTATAAGAATAAAATAAATTGAGCCGTGAACTTTTACACCAAGGGAGCATGCAATTTCTCTCGCAGATGTTTCATCGATTATTACACAACACTTCATTTCTTTTGCTAATGCTATTACCTCTTTGTCAGCGTCACTTAATAAAGGATAATCTTTAATCACATACTTGCCTTTTTTAACAATTAGTTTCTTTTCTCTAATAAGTTCATTTATAAGTAAGATTTCAGGTTCTTTTCTCTCTCTGCCTCCAACAACCACTTCTCCATAGACTTTTTTTGGAATATAGAATTTTTCTTTTGTATTAGTTATATTTTTCAATAATCCCAGCTTCCCTAAATATATGAGACTTGAAGAATCAAGAACATAATTCATCCAAATTCTTTAAGGTCAGCTTCTATTACTTCGTCTTTTACCCACCTTATTCCAGACTCCTTTATTTTTGCGATAAAAGACCAAATATCCAGACCAGCTATCTCAGCCGCCTTCGATATAGTTGTTCTTCCTTCTTCTAAAAGTTTCAATGCAAATTTCACTTTCCACTCTTCAATAGCCGCAAATAGTAGTCTTCTAATAGCTACCGACCTCTCCAGATGCTCAGATTTCATATACTCCCCAAGCTCTTTTTCCAATCCTCGAGGAATTCTCACAGCAATAGGTATTTCTGTCATATGTTTACATAGTATACTTATGTTTATAAAGTTTACGCATAAATTTCCTCTGTAGAAAGTAAAACTACATAATTAAGATTAATCACCTTTTCAGTATTG
>CAYIDE010000067.1:0-4858 GCA_964362065.1 Candidatus Woesearchaeota archaeon
AAGTTTTCTTCTTATAGCCTTACCATTAAAAATTGCTATATGCGTCTCTTCTTTTGCTTCATTCATTATTTGTTAATAATCCCATAGTTTAAAATAGTTTGTTTTGATTATTTTATGATAATATAAAATCTGTCAATCAAAATTTAGGAAATGAATAGAGAGATGATAGTATTCCTATAAGTTAGTTTCTTTCTCTAATTAATGCGACAATGCACGTAGTTCTAAATCAACCAAAATAACTTTTTTCCTTCTTAGCCACATTGCTTGCTCCATTTGGCTGTTGCATGTGCTTCAAAATTGTTCTAAAGCCTGGCTTAAGCGAATGCCAGGTATTATTAATCTGCTTAATAAGCTCTGCTTCTCTTTTTTCAATATAATCAACTTCTGCATCCAGTGAGATAATACTTAACTTTCCTAATGTCTGATACAAACGCTCAATTTCCTTCCTATCCTCAGCAGACATCCCATGGGCATAAGCAAAATAAATCCTTGGTGTATTAATAGGATTAAGAAGCATTTCCAAAAAAGTGATTGAATTAATTATTTTCTCCATCATTACTTTTCTAATCAAGCGCAGAACATACCGAGTTTCCCTTTCAATCTTGTCAATTTCAAAATCTTCATTTATTTTCTGAAAACTTGGCAATCCATATTTCTTCTCTAATTTCGCATAATCTTTTTCAAAATCCGATAATTCAAAGACCATCTTCCGCAAAGGAATACGGCTTTTATATAGTTAACGAAAAAAGCCTCAGCCGAGGATTGAACTCGGGACCTCGTCCTTACCAAGGACGCACTCTACCGCTGAGCTACTGAGGCATTTTTCAGTAAAGAAAAAGAGGGTATAAAAAAATACCTATTTTCTCATATCAAAATTCCTGCTCTTATTTTCCAAAGAAGGCAGCCAATCCAATTTCACCACTGCAGAACTTATACTCTTTGCCTGAGAAAAACCCTCGGCGACCCAAGAATAGTAAAGAGCATAAAACTCTGCAAATTCTGCTCTCTTACTTAAATGAAGATTATTATTACTGACAATAAATAAAGCTCCTAATAAAAAATAGAGTAAAATAACAAATATTATCCATTTCATTTTGTCCTGTTATCGCTCACGTTAGGTCCCCAATCTTGCTGTACGGCATATGTTGTAACTTTCTTAGTTGTATGGAACAACTGCCCAAGCCATGAAAAATAAATCTTCCCTGCAGCAACAACTCCGTCAATACTTGAAAGATCAACCTCATGGTTCTTATAAATCTGATAAGCAGTAAGTGTAAAAAATAAGAGGATAAGAGTCACAATAAGAAGGCCCATCCTATGCCTAATTTCTTTTACTCTAAAAAGCACCAGCACGATAAATACAAAAATCGCTATAATCCACCACACCATAATTCACCTCAATTCCTCGCAATTAATGAGAGTTTCCTATATAAAAACTTTTCTTGTCACTAAATAAGACAATCTTTCTTGCAAGCAAAAAGCTTACAATTTATCCACAAACATACATAAACGAGGCTTGGTTCAGCGGAGCTCTCCGTTCACCGCTAGATGTTGCAAGATCATAAGCCTTCACAAACCCTTCAAGAAAGGGATTTGCCCGGTCAATAATATGATCTGGAAACTCAAGCAGGAATGCAACCCTCTTTAAAGACCCATGGTCTAATTCTTTTTCAATTGCTTTTCCCATCTTAAGAGCAATAGTCTTTTTGTTATAGGGCCTGCTGTCCTGATTCCAATATCTACATTCAAAATGAAAGAAAGTACTCGTTCTATACCTATCATCAGAACCAAACCAGTGCACAATTTTATGTGCCAAATATTCCTGTTCGATAGCATTGTACGTTAACTGAAAAATTTGGTCTGATAAATAGCCATGGACCCTTTCAAATTCTCCTACCCAGTAGGATAGTCTCCCCTCGGGTAAGCAAGGCAAACCTTCATAATCTTGTAAAATAGGTCTATCATTCTTTTCAAATTGCTTTCCTTTCTTAACAACAGTACGTAACATCTGAGCGAGGGGTATCTTCCTTAGCTTTTCACCATGAAAATTCACTCGTTCAATCAAATCCGCAAGTTCATATACTAAAGTACCGTTACCATGCTCTTGGTGTGTCCTAGAAAGTGCAGAATGCATGCTTGCATTGTCTAATAAAGACATACTTTTTAGAGAATCTGATCCTCCCATTGTACTATCAGAAACGGTGACAGCATGATACACTAATGCTAAAAAGTCCCGTATCAGACCAGAATTAGTCATTCGATTGAAATACTCTCTAAAACCAGGCTGATCATAAAAGAGTTTTGCCCTTTCAGGCAAGACACCAAAATTCGCATTGGTTGTTTTACTAGACCACATGTCATGAATATGCTCGTAAATTCTAGCTTCAGTAA
Source organism: Candidatus Woesearchaeota archaeon (assembly GCA_964362065.1). Lineage (GTDB taxonomy): Archaea > Nanobdellota > Nanobdellia > Pacearchaeales > GW2011-AR1 > VGKP01. The sequence continues at coordinate 2,392 of CAYIDE010000067.1, forward strand.
GCTTATCCATAGAATCTGAAAGTGAAGATGATGCAGCAAGCTTTTCTGCTGCTTTAACATATCCATTTCTTACGAGGAGTTCCAAAGCAATCTGGTCATGATTCATCCTTAGAAAAAATTCCACTTCTTTAAAAGAATATCTGTCTTCAAGAACAATCCCCTTTCCAAGAGCAAATATTTAAAATCTTTCATTATTGAGAAGATTAATAGCCTCGTGGTCTAGTGGTCAATGACAGTGGGTTCTGGTCCCGCTAACCCAGGTTCGAATCCTGGCGAGGCTATTGATTTTGCTAATCAACCTCAAACACACAAATCATAAATATGTTTAATAAATTTTTTAGCATTATCTAAACTTTCCTTTGCAGGTTCAAGATTTGCCTGTGCGATTCTTTGATATGTAAATTCTCCTCTTTTCTTTTTCTCAATTTTAAAAATACCAAGCAATTCTTCTGCCTTTAAAAGAACCTCTTCATAAAGCATTAATAATTCCTTATCAACTATTCCCTGTAAAACTAATCCTCTAAATTCTTCATAAGCCTTTTTATGCTCTTCAGGAGCTTTCGTTATTATTCCTTTCGTTATAAGATATGCCTTTGCAGTATAAAAAATAGAATAATAAGAATGTGAGATAACAGAACTAAAATAAGTTTCTGGCTTATCAATTTCAGACATTTTAGCTTGAATATCTTTATTGATGCTCAATTGCATTATTATTTCCGCAAGCTTTAATTCATTCCGCGCTCTTTCTAAATAAAGTTTAGTATCTGAATCCATTCTTTACTCCCTTTCTTAATAACGAGTAAAAAATATGCGGATTGAATAGTGATAAATGTTTTCTTGCTATCTGCTTGCCTAAATTTTCTTCATCTAATTTTAACATTGCTAAAAACTCTCCAGCTGAAATAACATGCCCATGAATTTGTAAAGGAGTTTTAAGTTCTGATGATTTTATTGCTGATTCTATTATTTTTCTTTTGCTTTCTTCCTCAATAAATATCGCGACATCTAAATCAGACTCTTTTGTTTGTTTTCCTATAGCATAAGAACCGAAAATGACAATAGAGAAAAATGAAGTATATTTCTCAACATCTTCTTTAATTCTTTCTATGGCTCTTAAAGCAGATCTATGAAGTTTTTTTATATTTATCCATTGCATATAATTAAAAACTAAATCATTTTCTACATTGATAATATAAAGGAGAGACCTTCCAACCCTTCTTTCCTTGACAAGATTTTCTTCTTTAAATTTTTTTAAGGCAAGAGCTAATGCATTATTTGATTTTTCTCTGCAAGATTCTTTTATCTCTTTGATAGAATACTCTTTGAGTATATTCCTTGTCAAAGGTTCAAATATTTTGAGTTGATTTTTAGTTAGCATATTATTTTATCTGTTATTGGGTTCCAATTTACCACTTATTTGGTTAATATAAACCAATATATTGGTATTTATAAATCTTCCGATTTTAAATTATTAATTCAATTCATAAAAATATCTTAAATTTTGAAGTATGAATAAGCCCCATAAACAAATCTTTTAAACCCAGAAACCCTTAAAATTGAATGAGGGGGCTATTCAGATTCAAATATCCAAAGCTCATTATCCTTGGGATAACGATAATTCTTGCATATATACTTTTTACAAATGTTTTCATTATTGAATCTCTTAACGCAGAAAATAATAATTATTTCATAGTATTCTTAGCTGGTATGCTCTTTTCTTTCGGCTTCACAACTCCTTTTGCAGTAGGCTATTTTGTAACTGTAAATCCAGTGAACATTGCCCTTGCTGCAGGCATTGGCGGTATAGGAGCATATTTTTCAGATTTAATTATATTTAAACTCATCAAATTTTCATTTATGGATGAATTTAGGAGACTTGAACACACTATGCCATTAAAAAAAGTACAGACCCTATTCCATATTAAATTAAAAAATAAACTACAAATCTATATCCTCTATATTTTTGCTGGCATTATTATCGCCTCTCCGCTTCCAGATGAGATAGGAGTAAGCATGCTTGCTGGCCTTACACACATAAAGACAGGAGTATTCACATTAGTCAGTATCCTTTGTAATACCATAGGAATAGGAATCTTTCTATTAATTTAAGGATATCGCAATGCTTATAAACTTCCTCATTCTTTAAATGAAATGGCAGAAAAGCATATAGGAGTTGTCTCTAACTTTTTTGATCAGGTCAAAGCGGCTGCTATTAAACTTTCTGGAGCGCTTAAAATTGGAGATACTATCCGCTTTAAAGGAGGAGAAACTGATTTTGAGCAGATCATAGAGAGCATGCAAATCAACCGTGCTCCGATTAAGAGTGCAAAGAAAGGCGATGAAATTGGTATTAAAGTGAAAGAAAAAGTGCATAAAGGTTATAAAGTCTTTAAAGTCTGATATCTTTGCATACAGTATCTCCGCATGAGTGTACAAACTATAAAATTACTCCACAAAGCTTAAATAT
>CAYIDE010000068.1:0-4803 GCA_964362065.1 Candidatus Woesearchaeota archaeon
GTATGTCTTTATTAGTAGAATTTCATAAAGAAATTCTATTCAGGATGTAGCCTGCAAAATATATTTCTATCAGTTATAGTGCCACAATTTTGGCAAAGACTTAAAAAGCATTATCCAATTATAATCAGATGAATACCGTTGCATTAAGTGAACTCAATCTTATCAAGAAAATAAAACTTCCTAGAGAAAAATCCCAAGAGGACTATACGACCCAGAAAGTTAAGAAAGTACAATCCGATATATTGCAATCAACTAAGGAAAAAATAGCACTGACGTCCTTGCAAATATAAAATGAAAGGAAAATTAACCGCGATTTTTGTAATTATATGTATAATTATTTTATTAAGTGCCTTATATTTCAATCTTCTTTCTTCCAAAAAGATTAATTTACATGAATTGCCTCCTGCTCAAGCTGTAGAAATAATTTCAGCAGTTCATAAAAATCTTACAAAATATGTCATTATGACAAATTATCACGCCATAATGCATATGTCCTTTTTTGGATTAGTATTGAATGTGGACATGAATTCAACTTTTGATACTCATGTTGATAAATCTATTCAAGAATCATCTACAGAAGGAGATATATACATAACTACCTCGTTTGTCAAATCAAATATTAGTTTAGATAATGAAGAATATTTTTCTCTAAAGGATACGGACTATTACCCCGCGAGCAACCGCTCTCATTTTAAAATATCAGTTATGGGAGATGTGCAGACAATAAATATTGATGGAAAAATAGAGGAGAAAAATACATCTGAAGATACATTTATCTGGCAAGATCCTATTATATTAGTACAATCTGCTTTAATAAACAGTAGTTTCATTTTTTTAGAAGACGAACTATTAGATGGCGATGATTATTATGTTATTAGTCTTAATTTTTCCAATCTTTCAGTAAATGAAAGCATGCCACTAGTAAGCTTCGTGAATTCGCCAAGTAATGAGATGGAAAATTCATCAGACTTATTAATTAGCCCTCCAACAAAACCTGGTGTGATTGATATGTACCTATGGGTGAATAAAGAAAATCTTTTAGTCAAGAGAATTCTTATGAAAATGAATATAACTGAAAAAGAACAAATGATTACTTTTCAGATGGATTCTAAGATAAAGTATCTCGAGTAAGAAGTTACCTTTTGGTTATTTGGTTATCAACTACTAAGCTTAAAAAAACTCTTTTAAATTTAACTTTCCAAGTTTAATTATCTCAACTTCAGAATCATTAAACTCACAATCTAAGCAAATTATAACTAATTTTCTCTCAAAATTATTCATTCCAATTTTTTGAGATTTTTCCTTAAGGCCCCACTTTATTTCATTAATTTCTGATTTCGTTAATTTCTTAAATTTTATTTCACCAACCAGCAGCTTCTTATTAGATTTATCTATTCCAACTATATCAACTTCAGTATTTTTATTCCACCATCTTCCAAAGATATAATCTTTATATTCTCCGCTTCTGATCATTTCAGATAGAGCAATTTCCTCAAATATTTTACCTGCAAATCCCATAAGATTAGGCATGATTTTTTCATCTATAAGTTTTTCTTGCTTTTCTTGCTCCACATACTCTTGATTTTCAAATAAAAATTTAAACCAAAACTTAAAGAAATTATCTTTTAGTAAGTAAATACCATTCCTTGATCTGGCAGAATTCTTTTCAGTTATCGGAACTCTTCTTTCAATAAGCTGAAGGTCTATTAGAACTCCTAAATATTTATTTACAAAAGACTTATCTAATCCCGTATCATTAACAATCTGTCTGGACTTGCTGTTTCCCTTAGCTATTGAGTACAAAATTGAGAAATAATTTCTCGGCTCTTTCAATTCTTCTCTCAAAGTAAATAAAACATCTTGATAAAGAAACTTATTCTTTCTTGCAACATTCTCAATTAGATTTTCTCTTAAATTTTTCTTAAAATCAAACTCTAAAAGATAGGCAGGCATTCCTCCAAGAATAGAATAATTCAATATCTTATCTTTAAAATTCATTGATTCTGGAAAAAATAAAGAAGCATCACTAAATTTTAGAGGTTCTAAAAGAATCTGCTCAGTTCTTCTTCCATAAATCGGGCTTTTTATTCCTAATAATTTTTCCATCATTGTAATTGAAGACCCGCATAAGACAATAAATGAATCTTTCTTTGAGAATTTATTATCCCAATGATCTTGAAGTATGCTTGTTATTTTTTTGGAAGATTGAAGTAGATAAGGAAATTCATCTATTACAATAGGTATTCTCGGTTTTTCAGAAAGATAGATAAAAAGAGCGTCCCAACTGCCAAACGGACCTGCCTTTATAACTTCGTCATTATAATATTCAGCAACTTGAGAACTTGCTTTTTTTAATTGATCAATTTCTGATTCTTGCCTCGCTAAGATATAAAGTCCTTTGTGCTTCTTCAAAAATTCCTTAAGTAATTCAGTCTTTCCAACTCTTCTCCTTCCATAAAGAACTATAAGCTTAGCTGTCTTTTTCTCATATAATTCATTGAGAAATGCCAATTCCTTAACTCTATTCTTAAATTTTATTTCGGCCATATTTAGTATACTCCATAGTAGTATACTCTTGAGTATACTATTTAAATCTTTTCATTTCTCCCTTTGCGCTAAACTCAGACAGGGGATAGAAGTCTTAAATTATTTACCTAAGATATTGGCCTTTCGTATAGATATCTGATTTATCAATCAAATTAGCAACCTATTTAAACAATCTCCCCTCATTGAGCATATGGAAAAAATTACTATTCAGTTTCTAGGAACAGGTAATGCAATTCCCACAAAACTGCGCAATCATACAGGAATTCTTCTTTCCTTTGCTAATGAAAATATCTTAATTGACTGCGGAGAAAATATCCAGCGCCAATGCAGACATGCAGGCATAAGTCCTGCAAAGCTTACTCGCATCCTTATAACACATTGGCACGGTGACCACATTCTTGGACTTCCTGGCCTATTACAAACATTAGCAATGGGCAACTACAGCAAAACCCTGCAACTTTACGGCCCTGCTGGAACAAGACGCCACTTTCACACAATTTTGGAACTGCTCCATGGACTAAGAATACCTGTTGAAGTGCATGAGATACAAAAAGGTATTTTTCTAGAAAAAAAGATATTTCAAATAGAAGCACTGCCCATGGAACATGGCATTCCTGCTCTTGCCTATGCCATAATTCTTAAAGACCAGCGCCACTTGGACAGGAAAAAAATTAGGAAACTAAGTCTGCCAAATACCCCGATGCTTGGAGAACTTCAAGCTGGCAAAGATATTCTTTTTCAAGGAAAAAAAATTCTCGCAAAGAATGTTTCATTTATTGAAAAAGGTAAAAAGGTCTCTATTATCTTAGATACTGCTCTGCACCCCAATGCATTATCTATTGCGAAAAACTCAGACGTTCTTATTGCTGAAGCTACCTTCGCCAAAGATGAAGAAGCCTTAGCAAAAGAATACAAGCACCTTACAGCAGAGCACTCTGCCCTTATAGCAAAAAAAGCCAAAGTAAAGAAACTAATCCTGACCCATATATCTGAACGCTATGAGCACAATCTGAATAAAATAGAAAAAGAAGCTAAAAAAATATTCAAAAACACTGTGATCGCCAAAGATTTTGACAAATATATTATATAAAAATTAATCAATGTATCTATTTAAAAATTATTTATGCAAACTTGTTGAAGCGGGCGATATAAAAATAATTGTGTCTCCCCTTAAGAAAGTAAGCCCGATACTTTTTTTCACTGTCCCCTCATGCATTTCTTTTGCATTGTCAAGCACTACATTAATATGAATATCAAAAGCAAGCAGCGTGCCCACAAACTGCTTATCCCCCTTTAATTGTACCAGCACTTCCTTTCCTTTAGAAGCATTTAACAAATCAAGAGGTCGCTCAATGCCATTTACCATATTCGCATCCATGATGCATCATATTTAAACTTATCGCAAATGAAAAATAAAAAAATAATCTCATTTTTGATTTTTGGAGTGATGCAGCCATGCAAGCAAAAAAGTATTTAAACTACTTTTTATCCAAAAGCCTATGAATCAAGGTAGAAAAATCACGGGAAGCAAATATCACTCCCTGCGCAAGAAAAGAAAGCATGAGAATGCTGGCCAAGTCCGCCATGTCATTCTTGGAGCAACAAAGCGAAAGCAAATGCGCGGTCTTGGAGGCAATACAAAAACCGTTCTTCTCCGAAGTAATGAAGTAAATCTCTTCATGCAGGGAAAAGTACAGAAAACAGAAATAAAAAATGTTTTAGAAACTCCGCAAAACAAGTTCTTTGCGAGGCAAAACCGCCTGCTTAAAGGAGCCATAATTGAAACCTCCCTAGGCAAAGCACGAATAACCAACCGCCCAAGCCAAGAAGGCTGTGTGAATGCCGTCCTAATAAGCAGTACTTAGCAATTATTTTTATCGTCGGAAGAAAATCAAAAAACAAAAGATTTAAAAACCTACTTTTGCGAGAGTATTTAAATCTTTGGTATCAATCCTTAACATGTCTTATATAAAACGATGTCCAGAATGCAGTAGTGTTGATCTTACTTATGATGACCATAAAGGTGAAATTATATGCAATGAATGCGGCCTTATTATAGAAGAAAAAATGGTTGACACGGGGCAGGATGTCGGAGGGCAGTTCGATAAATCTGACAAAAAGGGCAGAGGCGGTGCACCCATTTCCCTCCAAAAATTTGACAAAGGTCTTACAACCAACGTGGGAGAAATTTCTGATATTTACCGTCTTGAAGCAGGTCAAACCCGCAAATTTCTTAGATTAAAAAAATGGCAGGAA
>CAYIDE010000069.1:0-4774 GCA_964362065.1 Candidatus Woesearchaeota archaeon
ACCTCTTTATATGGTGTTTTTAAGGTTTTATAGGGTGCTTCTTTGGGTTTAGTTAAATTATGTGTTGGAATAATGTGTTGGTTTGCTTGATTTTCTTTAGGATGTGTTGGATTTATCTGTTGGAATAGCTGTTTTTTTTCATTATTTGTCTGGTTTTGCTCTTTTAGTTCATTTAGAGTTCGTTTAATCTCTATAATCTCTTGTGCTATAAAAGAAAGATGGTCTTTAAGCTCTTCAATGTCTCCTTTTGCCTTCAAAAAAGCAGATTTTATTGCTGTATTAATATCCATTTCGATTACCTAGTACTTTTCATATTGAATTTTCTTTGAGATTTTTGAAAATATCTAACCTCTGGCTCGTTTAACATTGCTTGCATGCAATCTTCCCAAGAAACGTTTGGACAATGGGCACTTATTCTGGCTGCTACAGAAGATAAATATGTGTACCTTTGCTTATCTGTATCATATTTTTCTAATTCCTTGTTTATCAATTCCGAATTTTTATATGCTCTCATTTTCTCACCTAGACTTATTCTTTAAAATGGGCTGATTTAATAAATGTTATTGCGATTGATAGTGTATATCTTTATCTTCTATGTTGTCTGTTAATGGTAAATTTGATTTTATTTGCGCTGATTGATATTTTTTGTATACTTCATATGCATTATTGGAGAGACGCCAGCGCTGCCTTCTTGCGTATTTTATACCTTTTGAGTTTTTCTCGACGCAAACGACGAGCTTTTTTTTCTCCAATTCTTGAAGTAGACGTTTAATGAATTCCTCGTCTCTCGCTTCTAATTTACTTATTTCTGATGTAAAAATAGCTTCAGGAGAGTGCTGATAAAGTCTTGCTACTATGTTAGACATTATCTTTTCTTCTTTTTCTTTTGATAGTTTACTCATTTTAAAACTCCCAGTTCGGCACTATATACTTATGAAAGCGTTCGATTTCTTTATATTTATTTCTATTGACGAAAACGAATTTTTCTTTGGGGTATTGCTGTTTGAAGAATTCCCATTTCTTCACTTCATTTCTACTTTCCCACCCTTTTAATTCGTGCCACTCGTTTTCCACAAGAAAGTCTGGAGTATAAGTGGCTTTTTCTCCATTTGCGAGTATAATAATGAAAGACTTCGGCTCATAGTTATATTTTTTGCCTGTCCATAAAAGATAACGGGCGTAGTTAGCTTCCCACTTTGATCTGCAATAATGTCCTAAATCTCTTCTGAACGAGTGTTTACCATGTTGGGCAGGTTTACCAAAATGGGGATTTTTATCTCCGGATTTTCCATACATTGGATTATTTTTCCCAGCAAATCTTTTTCCTAGTTCTGATAACCTTTGTTTAAATTTAATAACTGTTTCCTTATCCATTACTTCCTCGTATTTTTTTCCCTTTCTTGCGGCAGAGATTTTCTTTCTAACCTCTTCAGACCAAGGCTTACCTAAATTCCAAGGTTTTAGTTTGCATTCTGCATAAAGTTTTCTCCTTGTCTCTGCCCCTTTTTCTATTATGTTCTTTACTTTGGGATTATCTATAGTCAATCCCTTCATCCAAGAAGTATTCCCTTTGTTTGCTTCGGATATTTTCCTTCTAGCTTCTTCTGACATTGTCTTGCCTTTGTTATTTTCGGAAATCCTTTTTCTAGCTTCTTCTGAAAATCCAAACTCTCTATGCCATCTGCGACTTGATTCTCCTATTTTTCTTTTATGTTCTTCAGAAAGGATTTTGCCTTTATGTGCCAAAGACAATTTTTGTTTTGTTTTTTCTGAAAGCTTTCTACCTAAAAAAATATTTTTATTGGCTGCATGATATTTCTTTAATGCCTTAGAAATATTTTGTCCGTGTATGGTTGAAAGAGGGTTTTTTGAATAGGCCATACAAGATAAAAGAATGAAATTATATAAATATTCGGTTAAACTATTAAGTGATTAATTCTTCTGATATATTATTTGTGAACTCGCTTTCTGGAGATATTCTGTTCTGATATTTTGTCTTTTTTTGCTTGGGAGATATTTGGCATATATTATGTGAGAAATCGAAGATTATAAGTTAATCGGTTTCTAATGCTATAATGTAAAGAATTAAATAGAAGATGCAGATTGCGAGAGAGGGATTTATTTATATGGATAATATTTTTAGAATTGAACAAAGCAGCAGCGAAGAGGTATTAGATATATTGCACCCACTTGTTAAAGAATGGTTTTTCTCTAGATTTAAAGAGCTATCTAAAACACAGCTTTATGGAGTTAAACATATACATAACAGAAAAAATATACTTATTTCAGCACCAACTGGAGGGACTAAGACTCTTACTGCATTTTTAAGTATTATTAATTATCTTGTAACCCTTGCATTAAACAATGGACTTGAAGATAAAATATATGCAGTTTATGTGGGCCCTTTGAAAGCACTTAGCGGAGATATTGCGATCAATCTTATAACTCCTTTACAAGAAATTAAGATTCTTGCTGAAAAGAAAGGAATGAAACTACAAGATATTAGAGTTGGGTTAAGGACAGGAGACACTGAAAGCAGTGAGAGAACTAAGCAAGCTAAAAAAGCAAGTCATATTTACATTACTACCCCTGAATCTTTAGCTATTGTTATTACTACAAGTAAATTTGTGGAATATCTTCATGCTCTTGAATTCATTATTGTTGATGAAATACATGCTCTAACAAATAAAAGAGGCGTTTATTTAAGCCTGACCTTGGAACGATTATGTCATTTCAGTTTAGTTGAACCGGTTAGGGTTGGCTTAAGCGCCACAATATCTCCTCTGGAAGAAATTGCTAAATTTTTAGTTGGTAAGGATAGAGAATGCTCTGTTGCTGAAGTTAAATTAATGAAAAAAATTGATATTGGGCTGGGGTTTCCTGGAGAAACTATACTTGAAGCTGAAAATTTAGAAAGTCAGAAAAGACTTTATCATATACTTGATGAACTCATCCAGAAACATAAGACAACTCTTATATTTACCAACACAAGAAATGCGACTGAGCGTATTGTACATTATTTAGATATGCATTTTCCGGGAAAGTACGAAGGGCTGATAGGTGTGCATCACAGTTCAATCAGTAAAGAAAAAAGATTTGAGATTGAAGATAAGTTAAGAAGGGGTGAATTGAGAGTGGTCGTGTCCAGCACAAGTTTAGAGCTAGGAATTGATATTGGCAGTATTGACTTAGTAGTTTTGCTTAGGTCTCCTAAATCTGTATCTCGGGCTTTGCAACGCATTGGCAGGGCAGGGCATCAGCTCCATGCGAATCCAAAGGGTATCTTTATAGTTCTTGATAGGGATGATTTGGTAGAATGCAGTATTTTAATGAAAGGCATGATTGAACACAAGGTTGATAGAGCTGAGATTCCGAAAAACTGCTTGGATGTGCTGGCTCAGCAAATTTATGGTATGGCTATTAGCAAAATCTGGGATGTTGATGAAATGCTTAATGTTATAAGAAAGAGTTATTGCTATGAGCAATTAAGTAAAGAAGATTTTTTTTCAGTGGTTAGTTATTTAGCTGGAGATTATGCTTTAGAGCATAGAAGTGTTTATGCGAAAATATGGTATGATCCTGCGAGCAAACAAATTGGGAAAAGGGGGAAACTTGCACGTGTAATTTATATGACTAATATCGGCACTATACCTGAAGAGGGATTTGTTTCGGTTGTTGTTGGCAGCGGTGATGGAAAAGGGTATGTAGCTGGAAAGATTGATGAGTCCTTTTTAGAGAGAATGAAAAGGGGAGATATATTTGTCCTTGGCGGGCAAAAATACCAGTTTTTATTTTCAAGAGGGATGAAAGCATATGTAAAAGCAGGCATAACAAGAAATCCAACTATTCCTTCTTGGTTTAGTGAAATGCTGCCGTTGCACTTTGATGCGGCTTTGGAGATAGGGAAATTCCGTAGATTAGTAAAAGAGAGATTAAAGGATAAGAAAAAATGTATTGATTTTATCCAAACTTATACTTACTGCACTATGGATATAGCTGAAGAAGTTTATTCGTATATGCTGGAGCAAGAACAGTTTTCTGAAATTCATGATGATAAAACACTTGTAGTTGAAAAATTTAAAGAGGAAAAAGAATATTTATTATTTCACAGTTTATATGGGAGAAGGGTGAATGATGCGCTCGCTCGTGCTTGGGCTTATGCTGCAGCGCGACTTCGCACAAGAGATGTAGAAATCGGTATAGGGGATAATGGTTTTTTTATATCTGCGGAGAAGCTGGATGAAGATAAAATAATTCCTTGGGTTACATCTAATAAGATAGAAGAGATTTTACGAGAAGCTATTGAGAAAACTGAAGTACTTCAGAGAAGATTCAGGCATTGTGCTGCTCGTTCCCTAATGATATTGCGCTCGTATAAGGGAAGAGAAAAGAGCGTGGGCAAACAGCATATGCATTCAGGTTTTTTATTAAGCGCTGTAAAAAAGATAAGCGGCGAGTTCCCTATTCTAAGAGAGGCGAGAAGAGAAGTCTTAGAGGATTTGATGGATATTAAAAACGCTCAGAGGGTTTTAAAATGGATTGGGGAGGGAGATGTTAAAGTAAAAAAAATACGTGTGCCAATTGTTTCTCCATTTGGTCTATCGTTGATGCTGCAGGGAAGGTCTGATTTGATAAAAATTGAAGACAGGGCTTCATTTCTCAAGAGAATGCATGAATTGCATCAGAAAGTTATTGGGGAGAAGAAAGCTTGAATTTATGCTCCTCTGTAGAAAGTTTCAATAAGAATCGCCACCTTATTTGATTGTATTAGCTT
>CAYIDE010000070.1:0-4756 GCA_964362065.1 Candidatus Woesearchaeota archaeon
TCATTGATAAATAAACATCTCTTTATCGAGGGCGATTCATTTCATAAGTATGAAGCATACGTAATTCTTGAAGCGTTGCAGTTTGGATTTTCAGCACAAACCTCTCTGACTCTTCTTCAGGAAAATAGATCATTTAAAAAAATTCCAATAAAATCTTTCACGCGCAGAAAAAAACTTAGTGATGTGAGGGCAAGAATCATAGGCACTAAAGGAAAAACCAAAAATACTTTAGAAAAAATTTCCGGCTGCAAGCTCATTATTAATGAAAACAATATAGGCATTATTGGGCCTTCGGTGCAGGTAGAATCAGTAACATCTGCTCTCGCCAGCCTTATTCGCGGAGCTAAACATTCTAATGTATACTATTTCTTAGAACAAATGAATACACAAAGAAAAAAAACAATTGACGATTTAGGTTTAAAAATAAATAAGAAATAAAATAATAAAGATTAGGAAGAGTTATCTTCTTCCCTTTTTTTTTGTTGCTTTTCTTTTTTTTGCCATCTTAAAGCTCCTTTTATGTAATCTATAAAGCATTCTGTTCTTTATATAACTTTCGTAAAAAAATTATTTTCGATGGATTACTGAAAAATTACAATAAAAAATAAATATCTCTTACCGACGGAGAAAAATTATTCTAAAAAAATTGCAATTTTTAAATTTTATTCAATCCAAACTTCAGCATCAGGATGGTGCGTCACCCAAGCAAACCAAAAAGAAGTAAATCCGTAAACTCTTTTATTTTCTGTTTGATCATGCACAATAATTTCTTTTGCATCACTGACAGTGATAACAACATTGTGTCCCGCAACTCTATCCTTTAACTCCTTTTTCTTTATAAGGTTTTTATAAGAATATGCCTTGAATTCCCCTTCAATAGAAAAAGCATAGATCAATTCTTTAGCAGGCAATCTCCCATCACTATTCTCAACAGGAAAATAAATATCTTCGCTGATTGCGTAAGTCCCATATGGATTTCTGGAATAATCCCTCTGATATCCTGTACCAGTAGAAAGCACTTTGGCTTCAGGATATAAATCCTGCACATCGGAAAAAGTCAAAAATGAGGATGGATAAATCTGTAAATATGTCCCTTGTAGTGGCCCAAGAATAGAACCACCAAGCACCTGACTCCATAAAGAACCTGTCTGTCTATCATACATAACTAAATTTGACTGATAGAGTTTTCCAGAAGTTCCAAAATCATATATCTTCCCATTAATCTCGCGTTCAAACACAATACTGCTTTCACATAAAGGACAATAAGTTATTGCCAAAGTTTTTCCTCCAACAACATCATTCACAATTTCATGCCATACTAAAATAGCAAAGGGATAAAATCGCACGTCTTCCTCAAACTGAACTAAAATACCTGGAGAATTATTGTTAAGAAAAGTAGCCTCTGAAACCTCAATAAACTTTGGCTCGTCAATTGAAGGGATCCCATCTTTAGGAGGACCTCCGGAAATTATTTCATTAGTATTTACCTGCAGCTCAGATGATATTGAAGATTCTTCTTTTACAAATTTTTCTCTATTTTGCATGACAATGATGCTTAAAAAAATAATAATCAGGACAACAATGCTTGCAAATATTAATCTTGAAAAATTCCTCTGTAACGATTTATGTTTCCTCATAAAAAGTCACTGCAATTAGCTAATAAAAATCTTTCTATATTGGCATAAGGCACAGCAACGTTTAAATAACAACTTCATTTTTCCATTATATGTCCTCTTAGCTCAGCCGGTAGAGCATGCGGCTGTTAACCGCAGGGTCGGAGGTTCGAATCCTCCAGAGGACGATTTAATCTAACTAAAAAGAAACCATTATAAATCAAGTATGCCTAAATGTAATAGAGTGTGTTCATGACCATAAGCATTATAAGTGGATTCTTTAATAGTACTATTTTATCAAGTTTTGTATTTCTCATTGCAGTATGTGTACTAGTTTATTTCACTGCAAAATCTATAAGAAAAGACTATAAGAGATTCATTGTTATTGTTACTGCTATCCTTCTAGCATGGTTTTTTGCAGTTTTCATTCTTTCACAATTGCAATTCTTCTCTAAAAATCCATTATTCATCCCTAATATCTTAGTTGGTTTTCTTGTTCTTTTTGAGCTCTTAAGGAGAGTTTATAGCTCACAAAGCATTCAAAAGCTGGCAGATTCTTTTCCACAACACTGGCTCATATTAATACAAACATACAGAATTGTTGGTGTTGGTTTTCTTATACTATATGCTCAAGGAATATTGCCTGCTGAATTCGCATTTCCATCTGGAATCGGAGATATCTTTGTTGGTATTAGTGCTCCTTTTGTTGCTTACCTCTACTACAGAAAAAAACCCTATGCAAAAAAACTTGCAATTATTTGGAACATTGTCGGAATTCTAGACTTAATAGTTGCCCTTGGTGTCGGTTTCATTGGCTTTCCAAGACCAGTTCAATTTGTGACTCTCCATACATCAACTGAACCTCTCTCACTATTTCCACTTGCTATAATAACTCTCTTTGCAGTTCCTCTCGCAATTTTGATGCATTCTCTTTCTCTAAGGACAATTAAAAAACCACTAGCGAATTAGAAAAAAGAGACTAAATAAAATGAACATATCATTCAGTCTTGTAGTCGTGAATGAGTTGACATTAGGAGATAATCTCTGGTTAAATTTATTTAAAATATAATCAACTATGACTTCTTCTCTTTAACCTTCAAGAAAATAAAGAATGAAATTACAAAGAAGGGTATAAGTGAAGCCATTGCAATCCTTTGGTTTCCTGTAGTGGAAGATATTAAACCAAACAGAATTGGACCTATTATTGATGATATTTTGCTACCAAATGCACTGAATCCAAAAAATTCAGATCCTTTTGATGGAGGTATAATTTGGCTATACCAAGATCTGCCAACTGATTGGCTTCCTCCTATAACCAATCCAGTAAGTACTGCTACTAAATAATAATCGGCCATACTTCTACCAAAAATTAACAATAAGATTATAAATATCCATGTTAGAACAGTTATTAACAATATTTTTTTTGGACCGAATTTATCACTCAACAAACCAAAAATAATAGCTGCTGGAAATGCTACTATCTGAACGATGAAAAGAATGATGAATATTTGAGTAATATTTAACATAAGAGTCGTAGTTGCATAAATAGAAATAAAAGCAAATACAGTAACTAACGCATCATTAAGAAAGAAGAAAGCAATTAAAAATAAACCAATGGATTTGTGACGTCTTACATTTTTCATTGTTTGGAATGTACTTTTTATCCCAGACTTAAACACTTGTATATAAGTTTCCCTTTTTCCTTCGAATTTTCTATCTTTGATATAGATAAAAGAGGGTATAGAAAATATTAAGAAATATAATGCTGCCAAGGGGAAAGTAAATCTATACAACAATTCTAATGATCCTTCATATCCGCCAACATATAATGGACGTAGTAGAAACATTGCTATTAGTCCTCCAATGTATCCTAGACCGTATCCCAATCCGGAAATTCTTCCAGAAGTCTTTTTTGTAGAAACTTGATGTAAGAGAGAATCATTCATGAATGTGGCTAGACCAAAAAAAGTATTGCCAATTATAAATATAATAGAAGCAAACAAAATGGTTCCAGATCCGGTAAAGAATAACAAAGCAGTACCGATCACAGAGATTATGGTAAAAATCATAAATCTCCTTTTCCTTTGTAAGTCATAGTCTGCTATAGCTCCAACAAAGGGAGCCATGATACCTGCAATAAAAATTGATAAACTACCAATTAAACCCCAATAAAAATCTGCATAAGGGGTTGCACCAGCTATCACATCTTTATAAAAAATTGGAAAAACAAAACTTAAAATAAGTAAAGTATATGCAGAATTGCCAAAATCGAATAATGCCCATGATAATACAGTCTTTTTCTTTGCATCTCCGAAAAACCAATTTTTTAAGGACATAATAATCTAAAGGAATTTGTAATTTAAAATGTTATCTAATTAAGATTTTTACTTCACAAAGTTTAGTAAACTCCATAAAGAAGCAACACACTTATAAACCTCCTTTCCTTAGTAAAGCAAGGAGGTGAGCATGGCATTTGAAGGATACATGGCAGCAAGCGGTCCTATTGTACTTGGCATTTTAATTGCGTTGGGCGCTGCTCTGAAATGGCCAACCTGGGTTAATTATATCTGGGCCGCTATAGCAATTCTCTGGGGAATTATTGGATTAGTATAAAGAAATAAATTTATATTAAAAGTAAACCAAATTCTACTAGCATGTAGTGTAAAAAATAAAAAAGATTTATTAGCACAAGCTATGTTCTCCACAAAAATATTGCTGCAATTAATATAAGAAAAATAATAATGCCAAGAATCCACCATAAACTTTTCCTAAGCCGTTCTCGCTTTTTACGTTCTGATGCTCGAGCATATGCTTTCTCAATATCTTTCTTAAGTTTTCCATCAAGCACTGGCTGATGCTCTCTTCCATAGCGAAAAGTCATTACTCCTCCAGTCTCTACTTGTTCAGCCATAACTAATCAAAAAACCAATAAGTTATAAACATTTCCAAAGCTCTAAAAAGCATCTCTGCATCTTAATTAAATGAAACCTATATTGAGAGAAAAAACAGTCCTGCTTGCACTATCAGGTGGCGTTGATTCAGCAGTATCAGCCCTGCTTCTTAAAAAGCAAGGTTATAAAGTCATTGGTGCATTTATGAAATGTTTTTCTGATACTAAAAATCCTTACACAGACCAATGCTCA
>CAYIDE010000071.1:0-4743 GCA_964362065.1 Candidatus Woesearchaeota archaeon
TATTTGTTGCAAGCTGCTTCATTTTTGCTGCGATTGTGCCTTCCCTTACAGCATACCTTGACAAATTCAATACATCCGGCTTTATTTTTTTGACAATATTTAATGAGTCTTCAAATTGCTCTTCTGTTTCAGATGGGAAGCCAACAATAATGTCTGTTGAGATTGTAATTTCCGGAATTTCTTTTCTAAATACATCAACCACATCAACAAAATCCTCTATAGTGTATTTTCTGTTCATTGACTTCAATATTTCATTATTTCCCGACTGGATAGGGATATGCAAAAACTTGAACATTTTAGGATGTTTGTAAATTTCAATTAGATTATTCAATATCGGAACTGTGTTGCCTGGATTCATCATTCCTAATCTTAATCTAAAATCAATCGGCACTGATAAAATCTGATTTAGTAATTCTACTATTTTTTGCTTTCCGCCCTGCTCAACCATGTAAGCGCCTGTATCATTTGAAGTAATCCAGATTTCCTTGCATCCTGCCATTAAATGCCCCTTCACATCCTGCCTTATTGCATCCATTGGATAGGAAAACAACCTGCCTTTCACAAGCTTTGTTGAGCAGAAAGTGCAGAAATAATTGCAGCCATTCAAAATAGGCACAATGCCAATGACTGGATTTTTTCTTACAGAAGGCAAATTGACTTTTTGCTCGTATCTTTTATCCAGCAATTCAAGAACAGTCCCATTCATTGAATTTTCAACAACAGCTGCAATGCGTCCAAAGTTGTGGGTATTGACAAAACTGATGCCCTCATCGATATTTTTGACTTTTGGAACAATGCTTTCAGTTATGCAGCCTGCAACAATCAATTTTTTATTTGGATTTTGTTTTTTTAGTTTTCTTATTGCCCGCAATGCAGTATGGTCTCCTTTTACAGTACATATATTTACAACATTAATATCAGATCTATTTTCTTCATTAACAATATTAAAGCCAGAATTATCAAGCAAACCCATCATTATTTCTGATTCCCTTAAATTGCTGCTGCAGCCTTGTGTTATGAAGTGGATGTTTGGCATCAGCATTGAAGAAAGATGGAGGGATTTTAAAGGTTTTGATAAAATTTTATTAAAAACCTAACATTTTACTTAGTGTAGTTTCAATGAATTTCCATGTTAGCTTTAGTATAGATATATGGTTCACTCTTCAAGAAATTGAAAGAAGGATTCTTCATTGCAAGCTTATTCCATTCATGGCGCTCTACATATATATCTACTTCTTCGCCTTCTTCATATATATCTACTTCTTCGCCTTCTTTAATATCTTTTATTTCTTCTAATGGCTTAAATACACCATGCTGATATTTTGCTTTCATGAGTTTTATTTTCGCCTTTATCTATATAAAGGTTTCGACACAATTTTTATAGATTTAAAGGTTTTTGTTTGAAGATTTTTAGTCAATTGTTATTACCTTAACATAAAGTTTAAATATAGTACTTCATTATTTTTTATATTGTTACTATTGATTGGGGGTTGTAATAAATGAGTCTGTACAATTTGGAAGATGAACTAAACAAATGGTTTAAACAGCAACCACAAGAACTTCAAGATGATTTCAAGATAGTTACAGGAATTGTATTTGATTCTTTACAGGGATTGGAAGCCAAGAATGCTGCTTTACAAATATATCGCATCAAACGCAGAAAAAAGATTGAAGAATCTAAAGACGAGGAAATAAGAAAACAGCAGCAAGAATTCCAATTAAAACTTGCTGAAGCACAAGCGAAAACGTTTGGAAGTATTATAAGCACGGCACTTTCTCAGATAAGCCAAATGTTCTTAAACTATCAAGGTCGAATGACAGAACAAATGGAACAAATAATCCATACTCTTGAAAGTAAGTACAGAGACTACCAACCGTCTTTGACGGAAGGAACTAAACCTAAAGGACAACTTCCGCCGCCCTCATTAAGTTATACAAATTGCATAAGATATCATGACCCAACACCAGAGAACCCTGTTAGAAGACCAGGTCCTGGAAGATGTGTCCTAACAACCCCCCAAGAGGATGGAATACATATGCGGTGCATTGTAGCCTACGTATCGCAAAATCCCGACGACAAGGGATTCGCAAGACTACCTTATCAAATATTTCACGCGGAATTGTTGAGGCAGGGAGATTGTCCTCGACCATTAAGCAGAAGTGTAACCAGAAGAATTCCCGGCTTAAGCTGGTTGTTTGTCAAACCAGATGTATGCCCTTTAGCAGATGGTGGCGAGCATATATTGGAATACGGAAGGAGTTCAAGGTGAAACCATGACTATCGATGAAAGAATGTTTGATCAATTTGATTCTCAATTTGAAATTTTTAGGAGTATGGGTGATCAACGGAGGAAACAAGACTCAACTCTTGGCGCAACCATGTGGGATTTTCTTTTAAGAGTTGATTTGGAACTTAAAGAGCTTATACAAAGTTTGATGAGTACGGATGGGCATTCTCATTTTTCACTTTATGCCAGAAGGCATAAAGAAATTGTGTCTTATTTAACAAGGTTAGGAAAATCTCGGGTAATTGATGCGAGAGGCTTAAATATTAGGGATATTCAAAAATATGAAGACCTTCATCAAAGATATGAACATGCAAAACCTTTAGTTCAAAGAATTGAAGAAGAAACCAGAAGATTAAGGCTTCTCGAAGAGAAAAAGCGGTCTTTGGTGTCTTTTCTTGCAGATTACAAAGCTGGATTGCTGAATGACCCCGACTTGAGACCCGATAATGTCAGAAATGCATTAGAGAGTGATTCCTTAAAAGCTGAAGCTCATTCGGAATTTATCAGGGAGTATGGAGGTTCACAGGGCGTAGAGAGAACTTCTTTAGGTCAAGTTAAAGCATTACTTCCTGCCAATCCAGATAGGATTAGTGGTGTTGAAATAATGGTGAAGAAGTACCATGTGGGAATTGTCTTCCTTGGTTATGTCAATAGAATCATTACAGAGACTTCAACCAAGCTTCCTCAACTCCAGTCTCAATTAAGCTCCTTTAGATTGACACCAGAGCAAATTGCAGATTTGGACAGATTCAAAGAAGGAAAACACCCAACTTACAATGCAGGAACTTATTTTCACGGCTATTCAAGAACCCTTATGGGTAATGCAAAAGAATTAATAGGATATATCAAAGGGTTATAATGATGGCAAATACCCCTGATGATTTTAGGAAAGCAGAAGCTGAAATAGATGCCGAATTAAAAAGAAAAGGAAAGAAATTAGAGGAAAGAACAGAAACTGAATTCAAGAATAGAGTTAGGAAAGTATTTGACGAAAATTTTAAAACAAAAGATATCAATGCTTTCAATGATTTACAAAAAGGGTACCAGACAGCAATATCTTTAGTCCCAAATATTAATTACTCCTTGCAAGATATTGCTGGTCTTTGCCATAGTATTAGTGACTATGACAACAGGCATCTAATATGGGGATTCTTTATTTCTGCATTGATAAATAAAGTCATTAAAGATGGTGAGACAATTACAATTAAACCAAAGAAATATGTTTTAGAAAACAATCTTGGAGTATTTTTGGAGAGAGGAACACTAATCTTGGATGGGCATGTTGGCATGAATGCTGGATACGGGTTAAGAGGGGGAAAACTGGTTATAAGAGGAGACACTGAATATTGCTACGGTAATTGTATGGAAAAAGGTGAGCTTATTATTGAAGGAAGCGTGAAGGGTCCCGGATTTAACTCTGTCAAAGGAGGCAAAGGGGTAATAAAATCAATTGATGAGAAGGGGTGGCATGACTATGGTCCTGGAGATGGTATAGGATGTGGGCAACAAGGTGGCTTAGTTGAAATACTTTGTGATGTGCCAACAACTGTAAAAGGAATTGGATGGGAGCAGAAAGACGGAGAGTTAAGGGTTCATGGGAATGTAAGTTGTCGTTACATAAATTATGGACAAATTGGTGGCAAAACTCATATCAAAGGAAATGTAATAGCTAAAGGAGATTCTGTATTAATTGGTAATTTTAAGGAAGGTGGAGAAACTATTATTGATGGCGATTGCATCGAAACTGATTGGGGTCACTACAAAAATGAAATATTTGTTGGTTCTAAACAAAAGGGAGGCTTAACATTAGTTAGGGGCAGTATTCATGGAGGCATAGCATTCGACGGCTATCCTGGTGCAAGAATAATTATTGAAAAAAGTGTATATGGTAATGTTGGGGATTTTCAAACAGCAGGTACTAAAGTTATCATAAAAGGAAGCGTCACTGGAAATGTTGGAAGTACGGTAATGGATATTGATTGCACAATTGATGGAGATGTTCGTGGAAACGTTGGTTTTGGTTTCGGTAATTTTTCTTCAGGCAAGAGAGATGGAAAAATTGAGGTAAAGGGAACAGTTTATGGCAATGTTGGTGATAATATGCACTTCCAGTATCTTGGGGCATTTGCTAATTGTCAACATTCCTGGCCAAGAATATATGTCGGAGGTGATGTAACAGGAACAGCTGGCGATGGTATGAGGTTTGGTGAAATACATGTTAAAGGTAGGATAGGTCAAGTTGGAGAATCATTTGGTGGTGGAGTGTACAATAATGGGGTAAATGTTACTAGGATTCCAGTGAAGAACAGATTTGCAAACTGGTTAACAAAAAAACTTGGATAAATAAATCATTAAAATTTTTTAATATATTTTTATTTAACATATCTTAGTTTTATCCTTTCCATTATCCAACTCGTCAAAACCCTTGTCTCATACTCGTCTGGAGTATGTATGC
>CAYIDE010000072.1:0-4735 GCA_964362065.1 Candidatus Woesearchaeota archaeon
CAATGCTCATATCTTGAAGACAAGCGAGATGCCCAAAAAATTGCTCTGCATCTAAAAATCCCATTTATTACGCTTGATTTCGAAAAGCAATACAAAAAACAAGTTATTTCTCCTATGTTTAAATCATATAAAAAAGGCCATACACCTAATCCAGACATAGTTTGCAATACTCTTATCAAATTTCCCTTGCTCTGGAAAGAAGCTAAAAAGCTTAATGCGGACTTTATAGCAACAGGTCATTATGCACGAATAAAGAAAACATCAACTGGATATAAACTCTATGCTGGCATTGATAAAAGCAAAGACCAGTCATATTTCCTCGCAGAACTATCACAATCTCA
This sequence comes from Candidatus Woesearchaeota archaeon, assembly GCA_964362065.1. Classification (GTDB taxonomy): domain Archaea; phylum Nanobdellota; class Nanobdellia; order Pacearchaeales; family GW2011-AR1; genus VGKP01. The sequence goes on from CAYIDE010000072.1 coordinate 342, forward strand.
TCTCAAACACACTATTTTTCCTATCGGAAAACTAAAAAAGAAAAATGTGAGAAAAATAGCAAAAATTAATAACTTCCATAATTGGAATAAGCATGGCACTGCAGGTATCTGCTTTGTCGGCAATATTCCAATGCATTCGTTTCTAAAACAAAAAATAAAACCAAAAACCGGTATTGTAATTATGCCTGACAATAAAAAAATTGGCACCCATCAAGGCATTTCATACTACACCATCGGACAGAAAGCATCAGAAAATATTGGAATTTATCTGAACAAACCCCAAAATTTAGCGCAAAAAAGATTCTATGTAGCAGAAAAAAGAAAAAACAATATACTTGTAGTTGTGCCAGAGGAGCATCCTTCCTTGAAAAAAAAGGAAATAAAAATAAAGTCATTACACCTTATAAATCCTAAAGAAAAAATCCCTAATAAGCTAAAGGCAAGAATAAGGCATTTAGGTTCTCTACACTCTGGTAGATTAATTAAAAAAGCAGGCTCTTGGCATTTTATCTTCAATAAACCCTCCGCAGGAATCGCTGAAGGGCAATACCTCGTGCTCTACAAAAACCAACAAGTCATAGGCTCTGGTGAAATTAAAAGTTAATAAAAAGGTGGCAACACCTTTTTATATCCCCTATCCCTTTGCAAAGCATGGACTTAGACACTGTTATTGAAAAACGCTCCTCAATACGCACATTTACTTCAAAAACACCAAGCTGGAAGCTCGTCTTAGAAGCCATTGATACAGCAAACCAAGCTCCTTTTGCAGGCAATCATAATAATTTAAAATTCTTGATTATTGAAAATGGAGAAGCAATAAAAAAGCTGGCAAAGTTTTCAAATCAGCATTGGATTGCAGAAGCCAGTACAATTGTGCTTGTGTTATCTGACGATACGCATTTGGAAAATATTTATGGTACTAGAGGAAGAGTTTACAGCAGACAGCAGGCAGGTGCAGCAATAGAAAATTTCCTCTTGAAAATAATCGATTTAGGCCTTTCAGCCTGCTGGGTCGGCGCATACACAGATGAATTAATAAAAGAAATTTTTGAAATACCCCAGCATATTCAGATTGAAGCTCTCATACCTATAGGATATGCAAAAGAAAAACCAGCTAAGAAAAGAAAAAAAGAATTGAAAAATTCTATTTATTGGGAAAAATGGGGAAATGATAAGAAAGCCCCAATTCTCAAAGAGGGCCCTGACCCTAATCCTAGCGCATTTGAATAAAAGAAAAAGAAGAAAAAATAAAAATAAATTTTTGCAGATTATCTAAATACTTCAATCCCTAAGTCAGACATTTCAGAACGCATTTGAGCTGCAGATTCCTGTTCCCTCATTGCTTTCCTGCCAAGAACATATGGAGACTTTACACCAGTCATTATCGTTATTACCCTGACTTTATTAGCAAAATCCTTGTTAATACGCGCCCCAATAATAACTTGTGCATCAGGACTAATATTCTCTGTCACAAGCTCACCAATGCCTGCAAACTCTTCTAGCTTAAAATCAGGCCCGCAAGTAATGTGAATCAATGCGCCTGTTGCACCTTTGTAATCTACATCCAACAGCGGATGCGTTAATGCCTGCCTGACTGCTTCATCAACTCTTGATTGCGTATCTGACTCCCCAACACCAATCACCGCGACATCACCGTTCTTCATAATAGCGGAAACGTCAGCATAATCTAAGTTAATCAATGATGGCAAGGTAATAGTTTCCACTATGCCTTTGATCATTGTACTTGTCAGCTCGTTCGCCACTGCGAAGGCCTGTTCCATCGGGAGATTGCCAGCTATATCAACAAGTCTATTATTATCTATAATGATAACTGTGTCGGTCACTTCTGTCAGCTCTTGTAATCCAAACTCTGCCTTATCAGTCCGTGCTTTTTCACACTCAAAAGGCATGGTTACTACTCCAATTACAACTGCACCTGATTCCTTTGCTAATTGCGCAACAACAGGAGCTGCTCCGGTTCCAGTGCCTCCGCCCATGCCTGCAAGTACAAATACCATATCTGCACCAGAAGCAGCTTTTTTTAAGTCAGAGATTGACTCTTTTGCTGCTTCTCTTCCTCTGGCAGGATAACCCCCGCATCCTAATCCTCGCGTAAGTTCCTTGCCAATAAGAATTTTCTCATCTGCTTTCGTAATACTCAAGTGCAAAGCATCTGTATTCACACCATATATAGTTGCTCCATTAATGCCCTTATTAAAAAGCCACGTAATGGCGTTGCATCCTGCTCCTCCAGTGCCAAATACTTTAATATTTGCTTTACCAGCGCGCAATTCATCAAAATTAATGCTATGTGTTGCTACATTCTGCAGCGCTTCTTTGGCAAAATCCAGTACCATTTTTACACCTCCTTTCAATATTTAAAATTTTATTATTTTTTTTAAGCATAATGAGTATTTATAGTTTTAGTTGCTACAATATAAAGAAGAAAACATATATTCCATACTAATATTTTAATTTTTGACATGATAATTGCAAAATATTTCTTTAAAAAAGCCTTGATTTTCAAAATAAATATGATGTCTTCCTAATAACTTTTCCGTTCAAAAACCTAATTAAATTAAAGTAAAAAATTTATTTCAAATCTTCTCCAGAATTTCTGCTCTCACATCCGAAGCTAAGCACAACTGCACAAACCTCTCTGCATCCTCCCTTGTTCCTGCAACACCGGCTCCATAATGCATAGGAATTGCACATGTTGGCTTCAGCATAACTGCAACTTCAGCAGCTTCTTCAGCAGTCATTACATAAGTTCCAGAAACAGGCAGAAGAACTATAAAATTACCCCCGTGCTTGCCATATCCAGTAAGCTTCTGCATTTCAGGAATATGGTCACTATCCCCTGAATGATATATTACTGACTTTTCAAGTTTAATCACATACCCAAGCCAGCCTTCATTTTTAGGATGAAAATTCTTGCCAATATTATAAGCAGGAAATCCCTCAATCTTAATCTCTCCCAAAGTAATTTCATCCCCCATCTCTAAAATTTGCATATCTACCTCTTCTATCCTAGTAATTTTGCTCTGTGCATCAGGAGGAATAACTATCCTAGTGCCAGGCTGTGCAATCTGTGCAATATCCTTAATGCTGCAATGATCATAATGACTATGTGTAATTAAAATAATATCTGCTTTTCCTACATTTGAAGAAAGGTTATATGGATCAATAGCAATTCTTTTTCCACCTTTCTCCTCAATGAGAAAGCCAGAATGTCCAAGAAAATCTATATTCAAACCATCAATATTCATTATTAAAATAGAATTAAATTACTTTTAAGTTTAGTGGTATTAAATTGTATGAATAAACTTTAATACTAATATCAAAAACACGATGTGGCAGGCACTCATGTCATCAAGAACTTTTAGTTCTTGAATGCCATCAAGAATGTGAAACATTCTTGAGGTTTGGATGCCAAGAAAACCAAAGGTTTTCGGGCACAGAGAAAATCAATGATTTTTCTGTGCTCAAGGAATGTCAAGTTCCTTGACATTATTAAAATATCTTAATCACCCGCCAAATCTTCTCTGCCTTTTTGAAAACTCTTCGATTGCTTTTCTAAGCTCATGAGCATTAAAATCAGGAAAATGCACTGTGCTGAAATACAATTCTGCATAAGTTGATTGGAAAGGCATAAAACCGCTCAACCTTTGCTCCCCTGATGTACGAATAATTAGGTCAATATCAGGAATATTCACGCTATCAAGATACTGTTCAAAATCTTCTTCAGCAATTTCCTTTTTACCTCCACTAATCAAAGAATTAACTGCTCTCAAAAGCTCATCCCTTCCCCCATAATCCAAGCATAACTGTACATGAAAGTTGCTATAGGATGCTGTTTCATTTTCTAATGCTTGCAATTCCCGCATAAGTTTACTTGGCAGTCTATCTTTCCTGCCAAGATGACGAAAACGTATCTTATTCATATGTGCATCCTGGCGAAATTGCTCAATGCTCTTCAGTAATAAATCAAAAATTGCTCTAATTTCAATGCTTGACCTCTTCCAATTTTCTGTTGAAAATCCCCAGATAGTTAAATATTCCACACCAATTGCACGCGCTTCATCAAGAATCTCCCGCACATGCTGGAAACTGCCTGAAGTATAATGGCCTATTTGCGGTTCAAGACCTTTCTGCTGCGCCCATCTTCTATTTCCATCAGGAATAATTGCAACATGCCTCGGTATGATTAGCTTTTCCTTCCCCAATAAAGACTTCCCAAGATGAAGAAAACTCCTTGCCTGGTCTTGCAGGAAAGGAGCATCCTTAACAATACTAAAAGTAGTGAAGTTTTGAGAAGTAGAGCGCCATTGATAATGCAATCCCTGCACTTCTGATAATCCTGGACTGCTTTCAATCCAACGAAGAAATTCCTG
>CAYIDE010000073.1:0-4660 GCA_964362065.1 Candidatus Woesearchaeota archaeon
CTACCCAAAATTATTATCTTATTCCGCAAGATGTCGTTGAAGTAGAAGCATGGAAGGGGTATTGGTTATATGCACTCAAAGAGAACGTTACATTACTCACCTGATGGAAAACTACTTCTTTATAGGTTTTGTTCGGAAGAAAGATTTGTCTTCTGTGAGATTGTTAGTAGCATAAGAACCCTCACTGTTCATTAATATCATGACTCCTAAAGGATTAAAGCTCCATGGCAGAGCTGTTGAGCGTTGTATTTCAAGGTTTACCGCATCATAACAATGGAATAATGCTTCAAGAGAAATATCTGTATTGCCAAAAATATTTCGCTGAGCAGCGATGGAGGTAAAGCGTGGTTTTTGCGTTACAATATAGCTTCTTGTTGCAGTGCTAATACTAATGTCTTGCCCATTAGTGATTGAGTAAGACGCTGTTAAATTAGAGCGTATCGTATCTGAGAAAGCCAATAGTGTCCAGTTGCTGCCTGGCAGGTCAGTACATTGCACGAAAGCAGAAAGAGGAGTAAATCCATTGTATTGAATGATTCCCCTGAAAGAGGCATTTATGTTATTAGTGTTGATATAATGCCTAAGCACAGCAACATTATCATCAGTTTGCTGGTAAGCATGAATGCCAGAGGGCTGCGGCGGAGGAGAGCGAAGGTCAATGCCTATATCAAAATTTCTAGTTGCTCCAAGAGCAGTGCCAAAGCGATTCTCATAAGTATATGCAGTAGAACTACTCTGAGCGCTTACTCGTACACTTGCCTCCCATGGCTGAGGAGATTGTGCATAGCACTCTAAAGATGAGCACAGAACTCCCGCAGCAAGTAATCCACTCCATTGCCGAGCTATTTTTGTGAATAGCATTTCATTCTTTCATCTTTTCTACTCTATTTAATTATTTAGCTTCTCTATTATTAATATCAAAAGCACGATGCGCCACCACGCCCTAAGGGGCGTGGTTTGTAACAGGCGCTCGTGCTTTGGATGTTCAAGGAATGTCAAGTTCCTTGACATCACGAATGCAGCTATTCTTTTAGAGCAAGTTCTTCTGCACCATTTTCATCAATATTTGAATACAAAACTTTCTTCAATAAAAAAATAGTAAATGTTGTTAATGAGCCAGCAAACCTCAACACAATCGTTTATGCGCTGAAGCAGGACTCTGCAGATTGCAATGTAAAACTATCTATAGCTCTTCTGTCTTTTCGCCCTTGGAGCAGAATCCCCTGGTTTTGAGGCTTCCTTTCTTCTTGCATCCGGGACAATCATATTTCTGTCATAAGCGAGAAAAGCTTTTTTGAGTGTATCAGAGGCAGTTGCATGCACAAGAGCTTTTGCAATTGCCAGGCGCGCTGCTTCAATTTGCGCTTCTGCACCTCCTCCCCTTGCTTTTATTATGAAGTCAAACTGTAATTTTCCTAATTCCTGCTCGTAAATTTTTAGAGGCTCAAGTAAAGCAAGACGATGGAAAAGATTTAGCTCAGTATGAGGAAGATAATTAAAATAAATAATGCCAGTGCCTGGTTTCATACGGAGCTTTGCAACTGCGGTTTTTCTCTTGCCTGCTATGATTTGGTTTTCTGTTTTCATTTTAGATTTCCCTGCTTAGTTCTGCTAAACTCATGGTTTTTGCAAGGGTAGATGTTGGAAATGATATGAATTGTGCTGATTCAAATTCTAAAGGAAGATAATCATAACAGCGTACACGCTTTAAGGCATCTATGCCTCTTTGCTGCAGATGAGGAAGCATACCTCGAACAGTACGTTTCAGGATTCTTTCAGGATGTTTAGGAAAGAATGGGCCTTTCAAGCTTGAGCCTCCGCGCCTTCTAAGTTCAATATATTCTTTGATAACAGACCTTGGCCTTCCGGTAATCAGAGCGTGTGCACAATTTACTATAACTACATTTTTTCCTAATAAGGCTTGCTTCGCTGCAAAACTTGCAATTCTCCCCAAAATGCCTTGAGAAGCATTGATAATAATCTCCTTGCTATGTTCTGTCATTGAAGCACCTTCAGGCCTTGAGCTTTGGGATTTATTTTGATTTCTTCTAAAATTGAAACTGCCTCAGATTTTGTTTTCATTAGTTTTTCTCTGGCCGCTTGAGAAAAACTTAGGGCGCAGACACGTATTTTTTTAGACACCTCTCCTGAAGACAGCACTTTTCCTAGCACAAGAAAAGTATCTCCGACAGTTGCTTTTTTTTCTATATCTGAAAGATTGATAGAAACATATTTTCTTGCTGGTCCTGCAAGACGCTTGGCTATCGGAAGCCATGCTGGATGTTTGATAGCTGTCTTGATAGTTTCTGCTATGTTTGGATTTGTTTTCTTGCTTATGTGTAATTTAATTTTTGTTTTGCTTATTATGCTTTTCATAGAATCCTTTCTTTTATAGAGTATTTAAATCTATAGCAAGGAAAAGATTTTTATACTAAAGTGTGTATAAATGTGGTGTATGATCAAAGAAAAAATCAGAGTGAATATTACTGTAGATAAGGATAGATTAGAGCGAGCAAGGGCAAAACTGCATTTGTTTGGAGGCAAACTAAGCACTTTATTTAATGCTTACCTTAGCGATTTTGTAACATCTATAGATAAAGAGCTTTCATCTGAGCAAAAATCTTTAAAAAACCGCATAGAAATACTTGAAGCCAAAATTAAATCTCTGGAGAAAAAGTAATCTCATCCGGATCAGCATATTATTTATGGCTCAACTATGGTTTAGCTAATGATTTCTGAAAACTACTACGCACTTCGTCTATATAGAAAAAAGAATCATATAATGAAATTGTCAGAAGGCTATGTTCGTATGGATTTCTGCCAAGCAAGAGCAATGGCTCGGATAATTCATTTTTACTTTTTCCTAAGAGAATATCGGGCAAGTCAGATAAATATACAGCATTAATTCCTAACGGGAAAACAAGTTCATATTTATTATGTAATTGCTCATGATGTCCTTTTCTAAGTTGCCCATTTCTCACCACATGATGATTACCCTGAAAAAAGATGCGGGCGTACATTAAAAGTGCATCAAAATCTATAGATTCTTTGAATATTGTTAGGGGATGTTCAATACTAATACTTAGATTGTACAATGGAGCAGTGGGCGTTTTTTTTAATAAGGATACTAATCCCATCTTTTATTTTAAAGACAGATAAGTATTAAAAGATTTGTATAATTTATATTGATATATATTTTTTCTTCTTATTTTATAGGCAAGAATTTATACATAGCTTCCAGCAGAGAAAAGCTTAAATAGTTACAAAAGTCTATATTTGTAACTAAATAGCTTAGAATATTATGAAAGTCATAACTGCAAGAATTGAAGATTCTTCCTTTGAAGATTTAAAAACTATTGAGAAAGAAGAAAAAGCAGATAGGGCAGAAGTAATGAGAAAGCTTTTAGCATTAGCAATAAAGGAATGGAAAATGAAAAAGGCTTTACAACTTCTCCATACCAGACAAGTTACTATACGAAAAGCTGCTGCTTTGGCTGAAGTTTCTTATATTGAAATGTATAATGCCATGACTAAAGCAGATATTGATATTGGCTATACTCTTGCTGAATTGGAAAAGGATATTAAGGATTAGCATGGTTGTTGCTGATTCTTCAGTTTTGATTCCTTTGCTTAGAATAGGCAGAATTTCTTTACTAAAATCTTTATTTGGCCGCATTATTATTTCCCGAGAAGTATGCCAAGAACTAAGGACAGGAATAAATGGGTTAAGTGTCTTCGAAGAAGCGTGTAAAAGTTGGATTAAAGTATTTGAAAAGAGCTTACCTCTAGCGTTGGAAATAGCGAAAAGAGAATGTATAGAAAAAGCAGATGCTTCGTTAATCTTGCTTGCAGAAGATAAAAAAGAAATCTTGCTTTCGAATGATGCTGCCATGATATTAGTTGCTTGGAGTAGAGGAATAGAGTGCTGGTGGATGACTACTTTTATAATTAAATGTATTAAGAAAAAAATTATTGATAAGAAAGAAGCAAAGAAAATAATTATTCAGCTTATCCAGAGCGGTATGCACTTAGATAATGTGGTATATGCTACATTACTTGACGAAATAGAGAGAATCTAAAATTTGTATGCGGGAGGCATGATTCGAAGAGGTGTGTTCTAGTCCTAAGAGAAAAACATTTCTCTTAATTTTAATTCAATCTCTTTTTTTACAAAGTTATCTTTAATCTGCCCTAATTTAGAAATAAATAAGCTTTCGTGCAAAGTAAATATCATATCTAAATAAATATTAGAATCGAACCGTATGTCACCGTCACAAGCCTTCTTTGGCAGAGAAACTTCGTACTTTGATATTCCTCTTTTCTTTGTAGTTATCTGACAAAGAATAGTATTTTCGCCTTCCAATGATTTTATAACAACTGCAGGTCTTATCTTGCTAGTTTTCAAATCTGAAAAGGGGAAATTAACTAAAACAATATCAAATTTATTAAATTTCATCTTTTTTGAAGATATGCAAATGCTTCTTCATCCTCTTTTGAAAGCCAGGCCTTGGCAAGGGATTTTTCCGAAAGAATAGCAGTCTCAGATATTTCCTTTTTAAGAATTATCTCGTCATTTTTTCTAATTACAATTAACTTGTCTCCTTCCCGTATATCCTTTCTCATGTCTAGAGGTATCACAACTTGCCCTCTTGAGCTCATT
>CAYIDE010000074.1:0-4621 GCA_964362065.1 Candidatus Woesearchaeota archaeon
CGACGCTCTTCCGATCTTTAAAAGGAAAATATAACGGGAGAAACATAAATTGACCAAGCAAAAAATAACCCCCTTTTTATGGTTTGACAAAGAGGCAATTGAGGCAGCTAATTTATATACGTCTGTTTTCAAGGGCTCAATCAAAAATAAGGAAAAGATTCATGATACTCCCTCTGGCACTGTGGATATTATCACAATTAAACTTTTGGGGCAGGAATTATCGCTTATTAGTGCTGGACCGCTTTTTAAGTTCAACCCTTCTGTTTCATTCCACGTTAAATGCAAAAGTAAAGAAGAGGTAGATGCTATTTGGAAAAAACTTTCTAAGGAAGGCACTGTACTTATGGAGCTGGGAGAATATCCTTTCAGCAAAAGGTTTGGATGGGTGCAGGATAAATATGGTTTATCATGGCAATTGATCTCTGTAGGCGAGATGGAAATAAAGCAGAGAATCACTACTGTTCTGATGTTTGTCGGAGATGTATATGGCAAGGCAGAAGAGGCAGTGAATTTCTATACATCTGTTTTTCATAATGGAAAAGTTGGAAATATCTTTCGCTACGGCAAGGGCGAGGAGCCTGATAAGGCTGGAACAGTAAAGTATGCTCCTTTCACGCTTGAAGGTCAGGAGTTTGGGGCCATGGACAGCGCTCATAATCATAAATTTGCTTTCAATGAAGCAATCTCTTTTGTAGTGCACTGCGAAACACAGAGAGAAATAGATTATTACTGGAGAAAGCTTTCTGCAGTGCCAGAAGCAGAACAGTGCGGCTGGCTGAAAGATAGGTATGGCATATCCTGGCAAATAGTTCCAACTGTATTGGGCAATATGTTGCAGAATAAAGAGGCTGCAGGAAGAGTAACTGAGGCTTTTTTAAAAATGAAAAAATTCAATATTGAAGATCTTGAGAAAGCGTATAAGGGATGATCTGGGAGTATATACTTATGTGATATTATCTTTTTCTTTTACTGATGTAGTCTTCTAGATAAGTGACTAAGTTATTTCCTACTAAAGCAGGAATATCTTGGTCTATATTGACTGCTCCACAATAAATATCAATTGCAGGAAGATTGAATAATTTAGCAGTTAGAGGATTACGAGCATCTTTAAAAGTTATAATTTTAATCTCTCTTTCTCCCATTAAATAATAATAACTGCCTGAACTAAGAGGTTTAGGCAAATGAATCGGAATTTCCTCGCTATGTGCAAAATTTGCTTTTTTAAGCAAGTCTTCTATATTGATTTCTTTACTCATTTTCTTTTACCTCTCTATCTTATTAGTATCTTGATTTGTGAAATAGGATTCTACTGGTTTCCCATCGACTTCTACATATATCCGTTTTGTACCTATTTCATAGAATTTATCAGCAGTAGACATACTTATCACATTTTCTTGTTTAAGCATTGGAAAAGATTCTACTTTGCTTTGCAAATTAGGCAGCATACTCTGAATTTCTTTTACTCTATTATCTGATAGGTATAATCCTAGTCTTTCTTTAGCCATTATCATTATTACATATTTGCCTATTTAAATCCTTCTATTGTTACTACTATAAAGATTATTTAGCTTGTAGTGATTTGGCATACCTTTATGTAGGAAAAAGTTTAAATACTAAGTATTACTTTGTATAGAATGATTATTAAACGAGAACTTGGTGAGAAAGGGCAGGTAGTTATTCCTAAAGATATTAGGCGACTTTTAGGATTACGGGAAAGAGATACTGTTGTATTTGAAGTGGTTGACAAAGAAGTTATCTTAAGACCAGAGCAGGATGCTGAGGAATTTCTGAAAGAATTTACAAAATATAGAAGGAAGGGAAAAAACATTGCTCTCCAAGAGCTGAAAAAATTAGAGGAAGAGAGTTATGATTTACCTTGATGCGAATATTTTTATTTATGCAGTTTTAAACAACGATCCAAAATCGAAAGCCTGCCTTTCTATTCTTCGAAAGATTCTTAAAGGAGAAATAGAGGGAGGAACCTCATGCTTGACTTGGGATGAATTTCAGCATGCCCTCAGACGTTCCCTTGGGAGGGAGAAAGCGGTAGAGGAAAGCGATATATTTTTACTAATGTCTCGCCTCATTCTTTTCAATGTTGATCGGAAAGTGATAGAGAAGGCACAGTCACTTACTAAAGAGTACTCTTTAGGTCCAAGAGATGCGATTCATGCGGCTACTGCTCTTCTTCACAATATTTCTGAATTAGTTTCTGATGATTCAGATTTTGATGTTGTTAGAGAATTAAAACGAATTAAAATATAGTAATGGAAACAATTAATAGCTTTTCTTACAACTTGATTTTTTCAAACTTTATTAAATTTTGCCATAATTGAAAGAAGTTCTGCGCGTCTTTATCAAGATTTCCAGAACTAAGCATCAAAATCGGCATTTTTTCAATTTGAGCTTTGTGGACTGCAATAGTGATATCATCTTCTGTAACCCTTTTTTTGTCTTTCACTATAAGAAGTAGATCCTGCTTGCCTAATAGAGTGTCTATTCTTATTTTTCCAAGGCATTCTTTCTTTTTTACATTAGAGATGTCCAGTAGTTCCATATCTTTCGATTTGAGATATTCTTTAATTTTATCTATAAATAAGCTATCTTCCTTTGGTTTTTTAATTATTTTTTGTGCTGTTTTTTCATGTTTTTCTTCTTTTTCTGGAAGAAGGGCAGGAGCTGTTGGGGGTTGTATTTTTTCTTCTTTTTTTCTTCTTTCAGATTTTTCTTTCTTTTTTTTAGATGGCGGGATGAGCTGATTAAGAAGAGCCTTTGCTTCTTCGTCTGGAGTGAAAGCATGCTTCCAAAAAAGCCTTGCTTCGTTTTCCGTCTTTACTTTTAATGGTACTGCAAAATCCTTTAATTCCCTGAGAGCAACACGTATTGCAGGCTGAAGTTTTTGGTCTTCAAGTAATTTTTCTTGTTTAAGCAGAAGTACTGCTTCTTTTTCTTTAGGAGCAAGGTGTTGTATAAAGTTTTCTAAGTGAGCTTCCTGCCCTTCGAGGAAGTAGAGGGGTGAAGAGCCAACGCGCATATTGCTCATCTTAATTCTGTTTTCTCCAAATAGTTCAGAGAGGTAAGCAGAAGCAAAAAGAAGACTAAGATTCGCGGCTCTTGCTATATGAACTGGGAGGCAAGGACCACGGTTTCTTATAGTGGAGAGAATAATGTCTTTTTCTTGGATAAGTTTTTTAAGATCAGCAGGCATAGTTTGAAAAGAAGGCAGGCTATTATAAATATTTGTGCGTTTATTGATTAGTGGTTATCTTGATAAATATTTTGAGATTTACAGGATGCTTTATAGGATTAAGGCTTCTTTAGACAATATGATTCTTTATTGCATTATCTATTTAAAGGCAGGATATTTAGTGGGGTTATGCCCAGAATTAGGAAAGAAAGCTTGGTACTACCCCTGATTGCTCTTTTGATGGCTTTTATTGTCCTTGGGTTTGGGTATTGGATAGGAAAGTATCGATTAGAGCAGCAACTTGAGCAGTGCGATTATCAAGATGAGCGCAGGCAGTATATAGGGAAAAGCGCTACGGAATGTATAAGTATAAATTTTTTGTGCGCTGATGGGGGCAGGAGATTTGATGATGTTTGTGGTTGTGGTTGTGAAGGCGCTAAGCCAATATCTCCTATTGGGAAAGAGCAGAATGTTTGCCCTCCTGGCAGCAGAGAGCGGGGAGCGTGCATAGCCCTTTATCAGCCAGTTTGCGGATGGTTTAATGCGTCTGAAATTCAGTGCATCAGATACCCTTGCGCACAGACATATAGCAATAGTTGTGTGGCCTGCCAGGATCAAAGAGTTAAATATTGGACTTTGGAAGAGTGTCCTGTTTAGAAGGAATCTTTTTACTAAATCATGGCCTTAGCCAGTTCACTTCATAATAACTTACATCAGATTCTTCATCAACTATAGCTATAAGGAGGGATTTTTTAGTGCTATGAGCAATGCGGTTTTTTGCTGCAAAGTCATGCCAGTTGAGAGTATCATGCTCTCTTGCTGTGTAGAGAATCCAGCGAGCATGTTCTTCTCCAGGCTTTTTGCCTTTATCATAGACTCTAAACTCTGCTCCGTATTTCAAGGCAGTCTTTATGATATATCCTCGCTTTCTGAGATCAGAGAAAACTACTAACTTAGTTTCTATTTTCTTATCCTTTTTTTTCAGTTTTTTTAATAATAGCCCCAGAGACATGCTGGTTGTAATAGTTTTTCTAATGCTCATTTTTCCTTCTTTTACTAAGAAGAGAGCTTCTACAAAAGAATATTCTACTGCTCCCTCTTTTTTTTCCCCAAATGAAGATTTTTCATGCAAGGAAAAGGCTTCTTCGCTGTTTGAGAATATTTTCTCTCCTGAAAAATTTGCTTGTATCATTTATCATATATAAGGAAAAGAGTATTTAAGTATTGGGTTTGCAGATAATTGATATGTGGTGTCTGGAAATTATTTGCTCATATACTAGGATTTAATCCGAAGTTTCCAAATATTTTCGGGGTTTCAGATCTTAGTAAACAAGCAATTATTGGCCTAAGTCCCCCAGCAAAAAATTCTACTCTTACAGGTATTCTCATTATGTCAAGGAACGTGACAGAAAACTCCACACTTTAGTGTGGAGT
>CAYIDE010000075.1:0-4615 GCA_964362065.1 Candidatus Woesearchaeota archaeon
TGATAAAAATTGCAATCTGCCTCAAAAAGAAGAAGAGCTACGCTGTACTCCAGAATCTTGTTCAGGATGTGTAAAAGATGAAAACTGCTTTCCATATGGGACGAGATTGCGAAATTATGAATCTGGAGGTATTGATCAGTATTGCGGAGAGGATGGACAATTTCATAAGCAGAAAGAAGAAATATTCTATTCTCCTTCCGGAAAAGTAGTTTCAGGCAGCTGTCAATTTGACTATGAATGCGCGAGCAGTAAATGTTTAAGTGGAGTATGTGTTGCAGTTACGACTGTTATTGAAAGTGCCCCGACTAGACAAAGTGTTGCAGTGAAGACTCTATGCAAAACAGCAAATTTTCTGGATGAAAAAGAATACCGGTCATGTTTGCTGAAGTTCCTTCAGGAATAATAATTTATAAAATGAAAGATTTCATAAAATATTTAAAGTTATTTTTTTATTTTTTCATAGTTTCATGTATTATATTAAGCTCTGTAAGAATTAATGCCAAACAATTTGACCAACAGAATTTTAATAAAATTAATCTATTACATAATGAAAATTCTCAATCAATTAAAGATTGTAAATTTAAAAATTCTGAGGACATAATGCTGTGCCTTTATATCAAACAGAAAAAGGAAAATGTTAATGTTAAAATCATCAGTTCAGCTTTATCTGAACATTATACTTTCTTAGATTTAGATAGAAGTTTAGTGGGTTGGTGGAGAATGGATGATGTCAGCGGAGCAACTGTAATGGATTTGAGCAGTTGGAGAAATGATGGCAAGCTGTATTCCGAGGGAGCTAATCCTGAACTGCCTTACCTTGAAGAAGGCAAATATGGAAAAAGTTTCAGATTCAATCCTTTAGATAGATATACTGTAAATGGCATTAAACTTTCTTTTGAGCCTTCAAGTCTTGATGTTGGAAGGGCATTTAGTATTTCTGCCTGGGTAAAATTAGAACCCATTGAAGATGGAGACAGCGATTATATCTATCCAATTCTAACCAGTAGAGGGGAAGCACCTATACTTTATTATTTTAGCATTGAACCCTATAATTTTCCATTTAATCTTGCTTTAAGATTTGGAAATGAAAAAAATATAAAATTAGCAAAGATTAATGTTTCTGCATTGCTACCAAATGAATGGTATCATGTTGCAGTGACTATCGACAAAAATTCTGAGAAAAACGCAAGTTTCTATGTTGATGGGAATTTAATTGGAATAGTTGAAGGAAAACCCAAAAGTTTTTATGGTTCGGATAGTGCATCAATTGGCGGAGATCTTGCAAATTCATTTACTTTTGGCGGGAATATAGATGAATTATTATTATTTAACAGGACTCTGGTTGCAGATGAAATTGCCTCCCTTTATAACGCTAAGGAAAATAAATATTCTTATAATTTTTTTGGTTTAAGTCCTGGAAAGCATAGTTTCCAGGGGCATGCTGTTGATTTAAATGGTTCTAAAGCAAGCACTGAAGTGAAAAGTTTGGTCTTTAAATATAAAAATTAAATTATTTTTGATAGAGCTATGTAATTCTTCTGAGCAGATACTTATAAAATGGAATGGCTTGAATTTTTTCTGTGCTTCTTTCAATATCATATGATAATATAAACGCCTTTATAGGCTTAAATTTCTCTACAAATTTCTTTAGAGAAACTATGTCTCTTTCTTTAATCTCACCCGATTTTATCTCAAGAGCAGTCAAAGGACTCGGCATAATAATATCAACTTCATTCTTAAAAGAGTCTCTCCAGAAAAATTCAGCATTTAATTGATTGACAAGAATAGTCTCAAATACTTTTCCAAATAATTCTCGTTTATCAATAAAGTCTGATGAGACTATCGTTGGATAATATTTTTTAGCTCGGCGATGGGTTTTTCTTGGATTTCTTGAATAATTATACAATTTGCGTATTAAAAAAGATTTTTCTAGATAATCTAAATAAATAGAAACAGTCTGCCTGGTCATTCCCAATTCTTTTCCTAATTCTTCTAAATTAATTATTTCTCCAGGGTCCTCTAATAATATTTTAAACAGTGCTTCTAAAAGGCTTGGATCGCCTACAGGAACAATTTGAGGAATGTCTCTATAGATAATACGTTCAATCACATTTTCTTTAATGTATTTTCCTGCGGTTTCTCTTTCCTCTGTAATAATCTCTGGAAAACCATTTGATACTATAAAGTTTTGAAATTCTTTTAAAATCTCTTCACGGTAGAGAAGCAGATTGTCAAACTTCTTTCCTTTAAATAAAAGAAATTCCCTAAAATTAAGTGTTTTTATATGAAACTCATATAACCTTCCAGCAAGACTTTCACGCGATTTTTTTCGGATAAATAAAGATTCAGAACCGGAAATAATTATCTTTATTTTATTATTCTCATCATATAAACGCTTTATTTGCTCTTCCCAATTTTCAATCTTTTGAATTTCATCAAACAAAAATAAATAACTTCCTTTCCGCGTGTCTCTTTGCTGTAATTTTTCATAGTTCTTTACTACATCATATAATTTTATATCTTTAAAATCATCAAAGGAGAAATAAACAATATTTTTTCTTTCTATATTTTCTAAAGCATCTTCTATAATTTTAAGCATGAGGGTGGTCTTTCCAGTTCTTCTGAGCCCTACCAATGCAAGAATCTGTCTCTTAGATAAGAATTTTTTTATTTCTTCATAGATCTCTCTGGGTTTAAATTCTAATGCGAAGGCTCCTTCCCACCAGATATTTATTCTTTGTAAAGCTTCTATAATCTTTATTTCATTCATTTAAAAGTAGTTAATCATACTTAACATATATTTCATTTTTATGTTAATTGTAGTTAACCTCTATTTATAAACCTTTCTTCACTTTATGATGCTGGAGCATAGTTTCAAAGAGTATAATGCTGATAGTGCGGGGAACAAAAAAAGTATGTTATTGGAGACAGTGACAATAGAGCTATAACTGGCCGGATTGTAATTCTGTGATTATATTCTTCATATCAAAAACAAACTGTTCAGAACCGCAGATATAGTAATTTAATTTTTTACTTTGAATATGGTCTTGTAAAAACTTCTGATTTATTCTTCCATATTTGTAACCTAATTTTTTCTCACGAGTTAGGGTAAATATACAATTATCACCAAGTAAACTCTTCAGTTCTTCTTCCTTTATTATGTCTGATTGAGTTTTATTTGAGTATAGAAGCATAATGCCTGACAGAGCATTATCTTTTCTTAGCTGGCGAAACATGGCAAGAAAGGGAGTGATACCTGAACCAGCTGCGATGAAAAGACCGGAGCCTTTATATCTATGGGCCCCAAATACCGAATGCATTATTAGTTCATCATCTTTTTTCAAAGCGTGAAATTCTTTTGTTATGGGAGATGATGGATAAGATTTTATAATAAATTCAAGAAAGGGGTCTGAATTTGTTGCAGTAAATGTAAATGGACGAATTTCTTTTACTAATGATGGAAAATTTATGGAGAGCATAGCCGCATGTCCAGGAACAAAGCGGAAATTGGCAGGTTTTTCTATTCTGATGTACATTGTGTCGTGAGTCTCTTTTTGTGCAGACAAAACCTTAAGTTTGAATTCCATCTTTTTATTTTTGCTGTAATATGCTGAAGTTTAAAAAGATATAGCTTGTTAAATATGAAGTTTTCAATTTTTTATATATGTGGCTTTGATATGAAAGAATTATTAGTGATATAAAAGCAATATTTTAATTTGTATCATATCAACCTATTTAACCACAAGATTTATAAATTATACCATACGTATAATTATATGGCCATCCAAACACGTCTCCGAAGATGGGGGAACTCTCTGGGCATCATAATACCAGGAGACGTTGTTCAAGAAAAAGGTCTTAGTGAAGGAGAAGAGATTATAATAGAAATCTCTAAAAAAAATACCCTTCAAGAACTCTTTGGTTCTCTTCCTAAATGGAAGATAAATTCTCAAAAAATTAAAAATATTCTACGCAAAGAATGGTAACAGCTATGAAATATTTTGCTGATACTTACGCATTTCTTGAAATTGTTAAAGGTAATCCTAATTACAAAAAATATCTTACCCAACACCTGTATACTTCTGTATTAAATCTTTATGAATTGTATTACATTTTGCTTAGAGATTACGAAGAAAATACGGCAAAAAAATATTTTCTCCAATTTAAAGAATTCATAATTAGTATTAAAGATGAATATCTTTTTGATGCTTCAAAGATAAAATTAACCTATGCAAAAAGCAGAATCTCTTATACTGATGCATTAGGATATGCTATGGCTCTTGCCTTTCAAATGAAATTTTTAACAGGAGACCGGGCATTTAAAGAAATGGCACATGTGGAGTATGTTATCTAATAATATCACATTGCATCTAATTTTCTTATTCTTTCATCAACATTTGGATGTGTAGAGAATATATTTTGAAGGGATTTTCTGCTAAAAGGATTGGCAATAAATAAGGGAGCCATTGCTTTTGCATAATGGTGCTTGTCCTGCTCTGAAAGATGATCATTCTTAATTTTTCTTAGTGCAGATGCAAGACCTGGAGGGTAACGAGTAAATTTTACACCTGTCGCATCTGCTGTGAATTCTCTTTTCCTTGAAATAGCAAATGAA
>CAYIDE010000076.1:0-4611 GCA_964362065.1 Candidatus Woesearchaeota archaeon
TGCTGAACAACTGCACCACGATTTCTTAATACTACTTCATTACCCCAGCTTTTTGTGGTATTGCTCCAGATTCGGTAATTTGCATTATTAGTTCCGCCTCCATAGATAATGAGTGCATCTCCTGAAAGCGATTCCCAAGCAATGTCGAAACGTTCTTCATCAATTGCAGCTGCTGTTACATTGATAGTAGTTATATTTACCCATGCACTGCCATCCCAGCGCGCAGCGCTAATGTCATCAGCGGTGCCTGCTGTTGCAAGCATTATTTCATCTGTAGAGGGATTTCTCACTAGAGAAATAAATAACTGTGCTTCTGCGGCAACATTGGAGTTGAGTGTGATTATACTTTCACTGCTCCAACCTGTACCATTCCATATTCGGTAATTGAGATTTCTGTCAGCAGTTGTATTTTTTTCATAGACAGCCATAAAATCTCCGCTTGCTGATTCAGTGGCAATATCAAACCCTCTGAAAGCATCGTTCGTTGTGCCTATATCGGCAACATCAAGCCATGCAGCGTACGTACCATTTGTAGCATTGCGCATGCTTAGTAGAATATCGCCCTGTGCATCGAGGATTCCTACTGCAGTTTGGTTTCTTTGTATAGATGATTTTACTATAACCCATTGTATTGTACTACTGGCTCCTAAATCAGAAATATTTTTTTCTTCACTAAAGTCGCTTCCCGTCCAATTTCTAAATCTTGGTATTGTAACTGTACTTTCACCATAGACAATAAGGCCTTGAGTGGTGCCTTCAAAAGCAGGATCAACAATATGGTCAAATTCAACTGCTCCTCCCTCTATTTGCAAGTCAAAGGTATCTTGCTCTCCTGCAAGAGATGTGAGAAAGACTTTATTATATTGGTTTTCTTCCAAATTTTCAAAAGTTGCAATTATGGTAGATTTGTTTGTTTCATATACTTTAATGCTCGGATTGCCGTTTTTAATTCTTGGAAAGATAGTTATATCATTACTGCTTGTTAAATTTCTTTCAAATGTGACTCTGACATATTCATTATTGCTGACAACAGGTGACCAAATGTTATCTAAGGATTTAACTTCCTCATAGATATCAGCAATAAATTCCCTATTTTTATCCAGATGCTCTGCTTTTGTGATAATAATAATCTCAAAGGTTTGATTACTTAGGTGCAGTGTAATCCATTGTATCGTGTCAATTAATCCGTCGCTGTCGGAGTCATTTACTTCAAAAGGATGCTCTTGCTTTGTGCCATTAACTAGCCAATAGAGCTTTATGAATTTTTGATATTCTGGACGAAGCTGGTTTGGAAGAGATGTGTGAGAAATGACATTTATATAGCTTAGGTTTTCAGGACTGCTGATAGTGATTTGTTTTATTTTTGCAGAGATATTTTTTTCAGTTAGTTCCGGAGCAGGAGTTTCGTAGGTAATTTCATATTGTGAGAAATTGTACTCAATAGAGATTATTTTATTTTTTCCTATTTTTTCTTTGTGCTGAAGAGTTATATTGATGTCAGCGTCAATTGCTTTACTTTTTATATTGATTGCTTGTTCTGGAAGTTCTATCAGAGCAATGCCTGGCTTTGGGAGAGAGATTTTTTTAGTCCATTTTACTGGTTTGCCTATTTCTGCTTGTTCTTGCAAAAGCTCTTCAGTAGCATTTGTAATGTTTATTTCTTCTAATTGCGGGAGGTCTGGTTGTGGGAAAACCAAAGCATCATAGTGTAATGCGTCTAGGAAAAGTCTGGCATTGGCAAGTTCGATTCTTATGATATATGAAGATTTATTTAAGCTGAAATTTTTCAAATCGCAGGATTCTATGCAGATATTAGTAAATGTAAGTTTTTTTAATGGCAGGGTTTGATTTTGTTCTGCTGGGCTTTCTGTGGGAAAGGTTGCATTTAGATTAGCTATTGCATCAGAAGCAGGGAGAAGTTTCTCTTGAGAAGGGCTCTCGGTTTGTTGAGAAACTTCTCCTCCAGTGTTCTGAATAGTTGTATTTTCTTCTGTTGTAGAAATATTAGGAGATGAAGAAGGAGAAGAGATATCAGCATTAGCTGAAGAGATAGCAAATCCAGTTAATGCACTTGCGCCAGCAACCTGTGGAGATATTTCAGACAATTGTGCACTGTCAAGAACGAGAATATTATCAATATATATTCTTACTTCACCATCGCCTTCTATACTTCCTGATGCTCGTATTGCTTTTAGCAAACCTAAATTATTCGGCTGCCACTCAAAGCTTGTTGAAGTATTTGTTATGAAATTTACTTCATCAGTGTGACTTATTGCTTGTTCTTTAATGATAAAACCAGTGAGTTGCGGAGCATAGGAAAGGAAGAGAAATAAGGAACTTGCAAGAATCAGAGAGTAAAATGCTGTGAGCAAGTTATGGTTTCTTTGCTTTTTTTGCTCGTGAGCAACTCGAAGAAGACATTCTTTTATGTAATTATCGTAATAGTGAATCCATTCTTCAATAGTTTTGTTATCACGCTTTTTTTCTGCGATTCTTTGATATTCTTGATAAGAAATACGACGATGAAAGCAATCTTCCTTCAGTTTCTGGAGAAATTCTATTAGCTTTTCTTTTTCCTGCTTGCAGAAAGCTATCCTCTTTTTATACTCGCTAATTTTAGCATTAGCTAAATGAGCCCTTCTCATTACTTATCTTGTATGTAAATGAGCTTATAAATCTTATTATTTATGTATTTTATATCTAAAGAATACTTATTAATTATGTATCATTATAATGGTTCATAGATTTTTATTCTGATGTATGCATAACTTTTGGTTTGCTCGGATTTCTATCAATTTCTGAAATGATTTTCTAGTTACAGCTCTAATTTATATCTGAAAGAAATGAGCAAGTACGCTTCTTTGCTTTAGAAAGGGGATAAACTACTCAGGGCTTTAGCCAAAGGCAGTTTACTGACCTATCTCTTATATGCTTCATCATGATGTCCAAAGAAGAAAAAAGTAACTATCTTATTTTGCTCATTAATTTCAAACTTAAGAACAAAGCTCTTCATTATATGCACTCTCCTTTCTCCGGCTAAATCATACTTTAATGGCTTGTAATGCTGTGGATTTTGCAGAATCTCATTCATCTTTTTCTCTAAAGCTTTTCTTAGAACTGGATTCTTTTTGCATAGTTTATCTATATCTTTCTGGCAAGAAGGCTTTATTTCTAGATTATACATTTTATGTCAAGGAACTTGACATTCCTTGAACATCCAAAGCACGAGCGCCTGTTACAAACCACGCCCTAAAGGGCGTGGTGGCGCATCGTGCTTTTGATCTTTAAAAATTTTTGAATATCTCAGAAACAGATTTTAATTTTATGGATTTTTCTTTTTTTCTTCTCTCCATCTCTTTCTTAAACTCTTCCTTAATAGGCAATTCGTCAACAGGATGCCAATCTATTTTCTCGCAGAATTCCCATTCTTCATCAGTTATGCTTCCAGTTTTAATATAATTTTCAAAAATTAGTTTCTTCATAGCTTCCTCTCTAGCTATCTCGCTCCAGTTTACCCATAAAAATTCTTTTAATTGGTTCTTAAATTCGTCAGACACAGATAAAGTTAAACTAACCATTTTATATTTTACCAGAATTTTTTAACTCTTCAAATTTACTTAATTCTTTAACTCTTAATTCAAATCGCTTTTTCAAGTATTCTGCCCAGTTTATTTCTGGATGTTCTTCTATTCTTTTCTTTAATTCTTTAGGTATTGAAATTGTAAAAGTTGCCATTGATTAGTATATCTGTTTTTAGTGTAAATACTATAATTTGTGCGTATATTTAAATCTTTCTGTTTTGAAAAACTAAAGATTGTCCTAACTAATAGTGCTAAAAAATTGGCTCTCCAAATCCATTCACTTAAATTTCCTGCAATTTTCAAGAATACATTAATTGTACAAAGAGATTTTATGAGTAGATAATAAAACGCTTTTCTTGTTACCACTATCTATAATATTTTTTTAATCCTATAGATTTATAAGGGCTGAAATTCTTTAATTTTACCTAATAAGGTGTAAGGAGGTTATTATGGTACAAGGTTATTGCGTTAAGGATAAGAAAATGGTTGAGATTAAGGATGCCAAGGAATCACTTACTAAGAGAGGAACAAAGATTGCCAAAGGCAAATGCCCGCATTGCGGAACAACAGTCTGCCGTATGGGTGGATTGAAGTAGGAATTATTTATTTTTCTTTTTTTCTTTTAACAATTTATGAATAAGCAAGGAAATTATAGCAATGCAAAAAAGTAAAATTAATGCTATTATCAGCGCTATAGGAATGTCAAATTTTATTATTTTTTTTACTATATCATCTATAACTGGGATTATTGGAGCAGGTTTGTCTGTACTCTTGTTTGTATCATTATTAGGTTTTGATATATTTGTGCTGTTGAACAGGGGGGTGGGAGATTCTATACCTGAGCCGCCTCCGCCTCCGCCGCCTCCTGAACCTCCACCTCCACCTCCACCTCCACTAGGGGTTTCTTCAGCTTTGATGTTAGAAAAATGAGTAACATTAAATTTGAATGTTCCTCCGCTATAGCTTTCTTCTGTGCATATTGAGGCAGGACAAATTTCGTTGTTAAAGATTATACGTGGATTGCTAAAAG
>CAYIDE010000077.1:0-3822 GCA_964362065.1 Candidatus Woesearchaeota archaeon
TGCTTCTTTTTTTATTGGTACTTATGTCACTTAATTAGTGCAGTTATCTATATCAGAATTACTTGAAAAACACAGAGATGTTGTTTCCTATGCTCTTGCTAGGAGAAAATATATTGCACCAAAAATAACGAAAGCCCTTAGAATACTTTTCCCGAGAGCCAGCATTACCACACCATATTACATACCTCAACGTGAAGAAATTTACAAATAATCCATAGAAAGAAAATATTGTATAATATATAATATAAATAACTACCTACCTGCTTATATACATATCCTGCACTGCTTCTTCCCTACGATTAGGATCTGGGCTATAAATCATACAAATCAAAGATGGGCAAATTTCAGATATCCTTTTTTTGAGAGAGCGAGTAAAAGAATCTAATAATTCTATCATCTTAGGCTCTTCACCTCGTGAGTAGCGCATTATACTAGCATAAGAAGATCCAAGTTCTCTTCCTTCTTCATTAAAAAGATCATAAGTTATTTGATATCCTACATCTAATCCTCTGTCATGCATAATACCTTTTCCTTTAAGCACCAAGCAAGAGCTAAAAGCACCGAGACGACTTACCTGTTTCTCTATTTCTCCAATTAAGGGATCATAAGAATCAAAAACTTCACTTTGTACTTTACACTGGGTATTTTGTCTTGCCATATAATTACTAAATTATAAGGTATTTAAATCTTTCTATTTTGTAACTACTATTAAGTAATTTTTAAAATATTACAGTTTAGTGTAAAAAATAGATAACTTCTAAAAGTCCCGCTGTTTATAAATTAAATGAAAGGTTTCATCGTAAATGCCAGCCACTCTATAGAACAAAATAAAACTCAAATTAATATTTTCGGAAGATTAGAAAATAGCAAATCATTCATAGCTATAAAGACATTAGAACCCTATTTTTTTATAAAAAAAACCGAGCTTAAAAAAGTAGAAAAACTTCTGGTTAAATACAAAATAGAAGAATCATCCTTCGCTAATTTTAAAGAAGAAAAAGTAATAAAAATATCCTCTGCAATCCAGACAGAAATAAACAAGCTAGCTCAGGTTTTGCATCATAAAAATATTGATACTTACGAAGCAGATATAAAACCAGTAGCACGTTTTCTTATAGATAATAATATTTTTGCATCTCTTGAAATAGAAGGAGAATCAGTTCCTTCTGAAAGAGTCGATTTAATTTTCAATGAGCCATTAATAAAATCGGCAGAATGTAAACCAAAAATAAAAGTAATCTCTTTAGACACAGAATCCAATAAAAAAACCGGACAACTCTTCTGCATAGGGCTTTATGGAGAAAACTATCAAAAAAACTTTATGGTAACTAAAGAAAAACTTAAGCATGTTGTATCCTGCAAAGATGAATTGGACTGCTTGCAAAAATTTAGGAATGAACTTCTTTCCTTAGATCCTGACATTATAACTGGATGGAGTGTCATTGACTTTGATCTTGCCTATTTGAAAAGTTTATTTGAAAAGCACAAACTGCCTTTTGACTTGGGCAGAACCTCAGAGTCAGTAAGAATAAGGCTAGAATCAAACTTCTTCCGCTCATCAAAAGCATCAATCCCAGGAAGACAAGTTCTTGACGCCCTAAACTTAATAAGGGATCCATTTATAAAAGAAGCCCCCTCAATAAAAAATGCTGAATTTGACTCCTACTCATTAGAAGATGTAGCTCAAAAAATACTCGGCACAGGAAAGCTCTTAAAAGGAAAGGGAAGGCATGATGAGATAGAAAAATTATATTCTAAAGATCCGCAAAAAATAGCTGACTACAATTTGCTTGATTGCAAGCTCGTCTATGATATAATAATAAAAACAAAAATAATTGAGCTTGCAATATTCCGCTCAGAGTTAACAGGTCTTCCCTTAGATAGAATAACTGCCTCAATTGCTGCATTTGATTCTCTATATATTCGAGAGGCAAGAAAAAAATCCCTAGTTTCCCCAACAACGAGATATCAGCAAAAAGAGGAGCGCATTAAAGGAGGGTATGTTCAATCTCTTAAATCTGGAATCTACCACAATGTGCTTATTATGGACTTTAAATCCCTATACCCAAGCATAATAAAAACTTTCAACATAGACCCTGCTTCATTTCTTGAAAAAAAAGAAAGGGATTCAATAAAATCTCCTAATGAAGCTTATTTTAAAAATGAAAATGGTCTTCTCCCAGAAATAATAGAACGCCTTCATCAAGCAAGAGAGAAAGCAAAAAAAGAAAAGCAAGAGCTGGCAAGCTATGCAATTAAAATTATCATGAACTCTTTCTTTGGAGTCTTGGCCAGCCCAAACTGCCGTTACTTTAATCTAAAAATAGCAAATGCAATAACTCATTTTGGTCAGATGATAATCAAACTAACAGCAAAACAAATTGAAAAATCAGGGCATAAAGTAATATACATGGATACTGATTCTGTTTTTATTGAAACAAATTTAGAAAAATCCAAAGCAGACACCCTAGGAAAAAAGATCCAGCTGGAAATAAATGAATTCTACAATCAATATATCAAAAAGGACTATAAAAGAAAGTCATTTTTAGAGCTTGAATTTAAGAAGCAGTACATTGCCTTAATGCTTCCTGCTCTAAGAATGAAAGACAAGGAAGAAACAGCTGCAAAAAAGAGATATGCTGGTCTTGTAGAAAAAGAAGGCAGGGAAGAGCTTGAAATAGTTGGATTAGAAGCCATAAGAGGAGATTGGACAGAAGCCGCAGGAGACTTTCAAAGAGAACTCCTCCTAAAGCTGTTCAAAAAAGAGCCAATCGAACAATTTATAAAAGAATATGTAAAAAAAGTAAATCAAGGAAAAATTAACGAAAAATTAATATATAAAAAATCAATTAGAAAGGATTTATCAGAATATACAAAAACTACTCCTCCTCATGTTAAAGCAGCAAGGCAATTAGATTATCTTGACTCTAATATAATTCAATATTATATTACAACTGAAGGGCCGGAGCCAATCCAAAAGCTAAAGCATAAAATTGATTATGAGCATTACATTGAAAAACAAATTGCTCCAATTGCAAATCAAGTTTTATCTTTACTGGGAAAAAACTTTGATGATGTTATGAAGAATTCCAAGCAAAAAAAACTTTTTTAAAACTTATCGCTTCTAAAATTAAATATTAATAAAAAATTCATGCTTAATCAATGTACAATAGTCTTAACACTCTCTAAATTCTGCCCTTCTTTCATTACATGATAATGTCTTACAAACTCAAGGGTTTCAATATTATGTCTTGCGCAAAGTTGCTGTAATAGTGGTAGTGCCAAGTTCTCTATTTCAGAAAAATAACAATCGCATACAAGATGTGAATACATGTTTGTATTAGCAGGGGCATTATGAGGTAATGTCGAAATATGAAATTGTATTCTTCCTGGTCGTTCTTTCCTACTAAAAAAATTTCTCTCTTCAATAATTTCAGCAATATAATCACCTGCAGGCAAACCATCCTGATAATGTTCATTTCCAGCTCTATAAAAAATACCAAATTTACCTTTCTTAAATCTAGAAATTTCGGGTAATAAACTCTCTAAAGTCTTTTGCGAATCAGAAAAAAAATTAGATCTATTAAATTCTTCCTTTATTAGTGTTTTTACCATAGAGATTCATAAAGTTTTCAATTAATATACTTTTCTATAAAAATTTATCTTCTTATCAGTAAATAATTCTAAACAGAATAATGAACTACCCACCGCTCACTCCGTTCGCTCCGCAGCAAGCTGCGGGGTATCCACAAACTCATGAAGAAGCATAACTCTTAAAGTTGTTGTCGCAGCAAGCTGCGGGGTAAACCCCAAGAAGGAATT
>CAYIDE010000077.1:3832-4579 GCA_964362065.1 Candidatus Woesearchaeota archaeon
CGATATTTCGTCGTGATTTGCACATGCTTGTAGTTGTGCCCGACGGAATGCTGGTAGTGTTTGTACATTTTTTTCCTCCCGAAAAGTTTATTTAGCGAGAGATAGTTACAACTACGTCTGAATTTTCAGGGAGCTGCAACAAGCTCTCCCTGTTTTATAACGAAACTAGAATAAAAAATGATCGTTGTATCTACCTACTAAAGTAGGCAGATTTACCGATACAATTAAAAGTATTGGGATTGTAGCTTTTAAAAAAAGAGCAAAGGAAGCAATCTTAAAGAAAGTTTTAAAACAACTTGGGATGTCAATCCCATTAGAGATAAATATTCCTTCTCATTAATTGTTATTTGATGGATTTTGAGCGATAACGCTTATTTTTCGATTATATCTTTTTGAAATCATTATAATTAGTATATTATTTATTTTAACTTAATCGCCGTTGTGAAAACCATTCATAAGTTTTTTCAAGCCCTTTATCTAGCGTTAAAGATGGATGCCAGCCGCATTGTTTGTTAATTTTTTCCCATAAAAGTGCACTTCTCATAACTTCTCCCATAATATTTTCCTTGTAAATCGGGCTAAATTTATTTTCAAAAAAGCTATTAAGTTTTATAAATAAATCATTTACACTAGTTTCTATACCAGTTCCAACATTAAAAGCTCCACTAAGATTATACTCCAATGCCATTACATTTGCTCTAGCAACATCACTTACATAAACAAAATCTCTTGTTTGTAAACCTCCAA